>JAOPVV010000144.1 GCA_025966005.1 Frankiales bacterium | reverse complement strand
AGCGCGAGCAGCACCCCGGGGCTGCGGGTCAGCGCCGCGAGCAGCCCCAGAAGCGCGGCCGGGCCCCAGCGCGCGGTGCGGGCGGCGTACAGGCACCCGATGGCCAGCGCCAGGAACAGCGACTCGCTGTACGGCGCGAACAGGAAGAAGCCGGTCGGGAAGGCGCACAGGTAGAGCACCGCCCTGCGGGCGATCGCCTCGCCCAGCTCGCGCTCGGTGAGCCTGAGCAGCAGGACGAGCGCGACGACCAGCGCGACGTTGGAGACGACGTACGCCGCCAGCAGCCAGTGCCCGCCCAGCAGGGTGCCGACGACCCTGATGAGGAACGGGTAGAGCGGGAAGAACGCGCCGGAGCCGTCGTCGACCGCGTAGCCCTGCGAGCCGATCCGCAGGTACCAGAGCGCGTCGCCCGACTCCCAGCCGGTGACCGCGGTGGCCCAGCCGGCGGGCACCGGCGCCTCCCAGCCCGGGACGCTGACGTTGTTGGGGTGCGGCAGCAGTCCCGCCACCACGAGCGCGAGCGCGAACAGCCCGAGCCGGAACACCAGGTAGACCCGCAGGCAGTAGCCGACGGGCCCGGCCCACAGCGCGCGCAGCCGCGAGGCCGGCCGCGAGCCGGCCGGAGCGTCGTCGCGCACGTGCCGGCCGGGTGCCTGGACGCTCACGACCGCACGAGGTCCGGGGTCCGCGCGGCCGGTTCCACCGTCTCGTCGAGCACGCCGCCCATCGGGTCGTCGACGCCGTCGCGACGGACGACGTCCCGGTCGGGCTGGAGCACGTCGCGCACCACCAGCCAGGCCAGCCCGAGCAGCGCCAGGTCGCGCAGCGACACCGCCGTGATGAACCACTTCACGTCGATGCCCTCACCCGGCTCGTCGTTGCCGACGAAGAAGTAGAACCGGGTCAGCAGCACCAGGGCCTCGGCCGCCTGCCAGGCCAGCAGGGTGCGCCAGCGAGGTCGCGCCAGCAGGGCCAGCGGTACCAGCCAGATCGAGAACTGCGGGCTCCACACCTTGTTGGTCAGCAGGAAGGCCAGCACGGTCAGGAACAGCACCTGCGCCAGCCGCGGACGTCTCGGCGCCTTGAGCACCAGCACGACGATCCCGACCAGGGCGAGCACGAACAGCACCGCGACGCCGCGGTTGAGCAGGTGCGGCGCCTCGCCGGGCGCGAGGCCCTGGTCGAGCGGGACGTCGCCGCGCACCTTCTGCAGGACGAACCACAGCGAGTCCCAGTCCGCCGGACGGGTCGTGTTGAGGTCGAAGAAGCGGTACGCCGCGTTGACGCCGGTGACCGGCAGGCCCTCCGGCGTGACCGTCGTGACCTTGGGCGCGAGCGCCTGCAGGCCCTGCTCCCCGACCCGGTCGAGCGGGCTCGCCGCGACGGCCATCTGCCGGCCGCCGACGTCGGCGAAGTACGGGCTGGTCAGGTAGACGGGCAGGCTCACCAGCACCGGGGTGAGCACCAGCGCGGCCGCCGTCACGCCCCACGCCCGGAGCCTGCCGGCCCGCAGGCACAGGGCGAGCAGCGGGACGAGGAACAGCACCGGGTAGAGCTTGGTCGCGGTCGCGAGGCCGAGCAGCACCCCCGCCGCGAGCGGTCGCCGGCGCGCCCACTGCAGCAGGCCGAGCCCGGCCAGGGCCATCGCGACGAGGTCCCAGTTGGTGCTGCCGTGCAGGACGAGCAGCGGGGCGGCCGCGAACATCGCGGCGTCCCACGGCCGGCGGCGACCGGCCAGCCGCGACGTCGTCACCGCGACGACGACCGCGCACGCGGTGAGGATCGCCCAGGTGACGTCGTAGAAGTGCCGCGGCCGCTCGTCCGGCTCGAAGACGGTGACCGCCTTGGCGGCGACCTGCATGAC
Organism: Frankiales bacterium; assembly: GCA_025966005.1. Taxonomy (GTDB): domain Bacteria; phylum Actinomycetota; class Actinomycetes; order Mycobacteriales; family SCTD01; genus SCTD01. The sequence continues at coordinate 4,588 of JAOPVV010000144.1, read as the reverse complement.
GGCGCCGATGACGACCGGGTACTCGACCGGGTGGTCGGCGTACGGCGTGGCCCCCTCGTTGAGGCGCTCGGCGAAGTACAGCGCGAACACGTCGGTGTAGCAGCCGCGGGTGTACTGGTACTCCTCGACCCACGGCTGCACCCGGCACGGCGACTTCTGCCACCAGCCGAGCAGGCTGGTCAGCAGGGTGATCAGCACGATCCAGCGCACCGGCGTCCAGAAGCCGGGGCGTCCCAGCCGGCTGTGCCGGCCGGGAGGCCCGCCGACCGCGGTCGCCGCGCCGGCGACGACCGGGTCGTCGTAGGACGGCAGCACCAGCGGCGCGTCCTGCAGGACGCCGGGCAGGGACGTCGGTGAGGCGGTCACGGACCAGATCGTCCCTTACGCGGCGCCCGCCGCGCGGCTACCCCGTCGGGGACGGGCCCGGCTCGGCCGCCGGGCTGCCGAGGCTGGTGGGCTCCGGCGCCGGCTCCTCGGTCGGCTCGGGGTCGGGCTCGACGGACGGCTCGGGCTCGACCGACGGCTCCGGCTCGACCGACGGCGACGGCTCGGCGCTCGGGGCGACGGGGGCCTCGCGCGAGCGGCGCGGGCGCGGGACCGGCGCCTGCTCGGAGTCGCCGAAGCCCCCGCGCTCGCCGACGTCGGCGCGGTCGGGGAACTCCAGCTCCTCCTGGCCCTCCAGGGCCGGGTCCATGTAGGCCTTCCAGATCCGGCTGGAGAACCCGCCGCCGGTGACCTCGACGCCGTCGAGCCGGATGGTCTTGGGCGTCGCGTAGCCGAGCCAGACCGCGGTCGACAGCTGCGGCGTGAAGCCGACGAACCACGCGTCCCGGTTGTCCGAGGAGGTGCCGGTCTTGCCGGCCGCCTCGCGCCCGCCGTCCAGCCGCGCGCCGCGGCCGGTGCCCTGCTCGACGACGGCCTGCATCGCGAAGGTCGCGTCGGCGGCGACGTCCTCGCTGAACGCCGGCTCGCCGCGGCGGATCTCGGCGGCGTACAGCACCTCGTCGCCGCGCTTGACGTTCTTGACCATGAACGGCTCGACCGGCACGCCCTTGTTGGCGAAGGTCGCGAAGCCGACGGCCTGGTCGAGTACGTGCACCTCGTAGCCGCCGAGGCTGATGCTGCCGTTGGTGACGCCGTCCGAGCTCTGCAGCGGGACGCTGTCGGGGATGCCGGCGGCGTGCGCGAGCTCGGCGACCTTGGCCGGGCCGACCTCCAGGCCGAGCTCGTAGTACGCGGTGTTGATCGACTTCTGCGTCGCCTCGACCAGATCGACCCGGCCGAAGCTGTCGTCGCCGAAGTTCTCGATCGGCTTCTCCAGGCCGGGGAAGTCCTTGCCGTTGTTGCCGTCGAGCCGGGTGCGCAGGCTGATGCCCTGCTCGAGCGCGGCCGCGAGCACGTACGGCTTGAACGACGAGCCCGGCTGGCGCCCGACGCCCTGGTTGGCGAAGTCGAAGCCGGTGCCGGTCGCGCCGCCGTAGTAGGCCCAGACCTCACCGGTGCCGGGACGCACGGAGACCAGCGCGCCCTGCAGCCCCTCGTCGCCGGGGTCGTCGCCGGTGACGTCCTGCACCGCCTTGACCGCCGCCTCCTGCGCGCCCTTGCGGATGGTCGTCTGGACGGTGAGGCCGCCGGCCGACAGCCGGTCCTCCGGGTAGCCGTTCTCGGACAGCTCGTCGAGCACCGCGGTGATGACGTGCCCCTTCGGGCCGGACAGGTCGTTGTTACGCGGGCCCTCGCCGGGCGCGAGCACGTTCGGGTACTTCTGCGCGGCCCGCTCCTCGGGGGACAGCCAGCCCTTCTCGACCATGCCGTCGAGGACGTAGTTCCAGCGGTTCAGCGCGTCCTCGGGGTGCTTGGTCGGGTCGAGCCTGGCGGGGCTGCGGATCACCGCGGCGAGCACCGCGCCCTGGGCGACGGACAGCTGCTTCACGTCGCCGCCGAAGTAGGCCTTGGTCGCGACCTGGATGCCGCTGGCCTGGCGGCCGAAGTAGATGGTGTTGAGGTAGTCCTCGAGGATCTGCGACTTCTCCACCGTGCGCGTCATCTTCAGCGCGATGAAGACCTCCTTCACCTTGCGGGTGTAGGTCCGCTCGGAGGTGAGGAACGCGTTCTTGGCGTACTGCTGGGTGATCGTCGAGCCGCCCTGCTGGACCTCGCCGCCACCGCGCACGTTGGTCAGCAGCGCCCGGGCGATGCCCTTGGGGCTGATGCCCGGCTCGGTGTAGAAGCCGCGGTCCTCGGCGGCCAGCACCGCGAGCTGCACGTGCTCGGGGACCGCGTCGATGCTCACCGGGATGCGGTTCTCGGTGCCGACGCGGCCCAGCTCGGAGTTGTCGGAGTACAGGATCCGGGTGGCCGTGGCGGTCGCGCTGTCGCTCGGCTCGGGCACGTCGGTCAGCGCGTAGCCGACCCCGACGAGCGTGACGACGCCGAGGACGGAGCCCGCACCGCCGAGCAGCAGGATGCGCTTCCAGCGGAGGTTCGACAGTCTGCCCATCGGTCCATGGTCGCCCATGCCGGGTGCGGGCGGTGTGCGGGTCCGGTCACGGTCCTGCCGGCTCGCGCCGGGCGCGGCGGGCGGGCGCCGTCCCCGGGGTGCCGGTCCGGTACGTCCGCACGAGGTGGTTCCAGCCGCAGTCCAGGCACACCTCGACCTCGTAGACGGCGAAGTCCGGGAAGCTGCGGGCGAGCGCGAGCAGCTGACGGGCGCTCCTCGCCGTGCCCGACCGCTCGGCGATCGCGTCGCCGTAGACCCAGCTGACCTCCCACAGCGGCTGGCGCCGGCAGACCGGGCAGGTGCGCTCGGTCCGGACGCCGTACGCGCGGGCCGCGCTCTTCAGCAAGGGGCTCGCGTCGCAGACGTCGTCGGCCGACGTCGTCGCGAGCAGGCCACCGCCGTGGAGCTGCCGCAGCAGCGCGCGGCGGGCGAGGGCGTGGTCGACCACGTCGCGCCGCACGAGCTGCTCGGGCACTGCCCGACGGTACGACTGCCGGCCGTGCAGCGCACGGGGTCAGGGGCCTCGGAGCAGCAGGCACCGGGTGCCGGTGCGGCCGGCGCCGGTGCCGGGCAGCGGACGGGCACCCGCCGTCCACCCGTCCGACCCCGTCGAGACACGCCCCGGACGCCGTCCGGTTGCCCGCCGGGCGGACGCGACGTAGAGTCGTGCCATCGCGATGTATCGCACCGATACATCGCACCAGCAGGACGAACGAGGCAGAGGGGGACGACGTGCTCGAGCTCGCCGTCCTCGGACTGCTGAACGAGGCGCCCCTGCACGGCTACGAGCTGCGTCAGCGGCTCAAGGCCACGCTGGGGACGTTCCGGGCCTTCTCGTACGGCTCGCTGTACCCCTCCCTGCGGCGCATGAAGGCCGCCGGGTGGATCACCGAGGACGAGGGCGATGCTGCCGTCGTCGCCGGAGCGCCGCCCCTCACCGGGCGTCGCGGCAAGGTCGTCTACAAGCTGACCGCCGACGGCAAGGAGCGGCTCGCCGAGCTCCTGGCCGAGGCGGGCCCGTCGGCGTGGGAGGACGAGACGTTCGGCGTCCACTTCGCCTTCTTCGGGCAGACCGACCCCGAGGTGCGCGTGCGCATCCTCGAGGGCCGCCGGTCGCGGCTCGAGGAGCGGCGTGAGGGCGTCGCCACCTCGATCGACCGCACCCGCTCACGGCTCGACCGCTACACCCTCCAGCTGCAGGAGCACGGGCTGGAGTCGGTGGAGCGCGAGGTCCGCTGGCTCACCGAGCTGATCGAGACCGAGCGCCGCTCGGCCACCACCCCCCGCGCAGTCCCCGATCCCGCACCACCCCACACCACCACTACAGGAAGAGGAGCGCCCTGATGGGTTCCGTCCGTGTCGCCATCGTCGGCGTCGGCAACTGCGCCGCGTCGCTCGTCCAGGGCGTCGAGTACTACCGCGACGCCGACCCGTCGGCCCGCGTGCCCGGCCTCATGCACGTCGAGCTCGGCGGGTACCACATCCGCGACATCGAGTTCGTCGCTGCGTTCGACGTCGACGCCAAGAAGGTCGGCTTCGACCTGTCCGAGGCGATCCTCGCCTCCGAGAACAACACCATCAAGATCGCGGACGTCCCGCCGATGGACGTCCCCGTCCAGCGCGGCACCACGCTCGACGGCCTGGGCAAGTACTACCGCCTGACCATCGAGGAGTCCGACGCCGAGCCCGTCGACGTCGTCCAGGTCCTCAAGGACGCCAAGGTCGACGTCCTGGTCTGCTACCTGCCCGTCGGGTCCGAGGCCGCCGCGAAGTTCTACGCGCAGTGCGCCATCGACGCCAAGGTCGCGTTCGTCAACGCGCTGCCCGTGTTCATCGCCGGCACCCCCGAGTGGGCCGAGAAGTTCCGCGCCGCCGGCGTGCCGATCGTCGGCGACGACATCAAGAGCCAGGTCGGCGCGACCATCACGCACCGCGTCATGGCCAAGCTGTTCGAGGACCGGGGCGTCATCCTGGACCGCACCTACCAGCTCAACGTCGGCGGCAACATGGACTTCAAGAACATGCTGGAGCGCGACCGCCTGGAGTCCAAGAAGATCAGCAAGACCCAGGCCGTGACCTCCAACATGG
>JAOPVV010000110.1 GCA_025966005.1 Frankiales bacterium | reverse complement strand
TCCTGAGGAGTGCTCCGTGCGCCGCCGCCCCCTGCTCGTGCTCGCCAGTGCCGTCGCCCTGCTCGCCGGCGCGGGCGTCTCGTCCGCCGCCGACCCGCCGCTCCCCGTCCCGCCGGTCGTCCCGGCGACCGGCCTGGACGTGAAGAGCGACAACGTCACCCACGTCGGCACCGTGCCCGTCGAGGGCGTCGGCGTCTCGATGAAGGTCGTCAAGGTCGGCAAGCAGGTGCGCGCGTTCGTCAGCGGCGCCGCCGGGCTGTCGATCTACGACGCCACCGACCCCGCGGCGCCGCTGCTGCTCGGCCACCTCCCGCTCTACAACTGGGAGAACGAGGACATCGCGGTGTCGGCGGACGGCAGCACGGCGATCCTCACGGAGTTCCAGGGGACGCTCTACCTGCACGTCGTGGACGTCAGCGACCCCTCGCTCCCCCGGATCACCGGCAGCATCGTCCCGGGCGGCGCCCACACCGTCGTCTGCGCCGACCCGGCCTGCGGCTACCTGTACGGCTCCGAGGGCCAGACGTACGACATCCGCGACCGGACCCACCCGGTCGAGCTGCCGGCCGCGCAGTCGTGGGGCGTCCTGACGGGCGCCGGCACGCGCGGGCACAACCTGCACCAGGACGCCTCGGGCACCTGGATCTCGGACACCTCACCGCTGGTCGTGTTCCGCCAGGTGAAGGGCGACCCGCTCCGGCTGCAGGTGCTGACGCGCGGCGAGATCACCAGGGGCACCGGCTACCAGCACAACAACGTCCGCCCGCGGGCCGAGCTCTACAGGCCGCGCGCCAAGGCGGCCAGCCTCGGCGGACCGCTGCGTCCCGGCGAGCTGCTGCTCGGCAACGGCGAGACGAACTTCACCGGCGTCTGCGACGGCGGCAGCGGCGCCTTCTCCACGTGGAGCATGGCGGGCTTCGACAAGGGCGCACCGATGCGGCAGCTGGACGTGCTACGCCCGGTCAGCGGCGACTACGCGAACGGCGACCCGGCGGTGAACGGACTGGGCTGCTCCGGCCACTGGTTCACCGAGAAGACCGCAAAGGACGGCTCGGTGCTGGTCACCGCCGCCTGGTACGAGCACGGCACGCGGTTCCTCGAGGTCGACCCGCGGACCGGGAAGATCCGCCAGGTCGGCTTCTACCAGCCGGTGCGCGGCTCGACCTCGCAGGCGTACTGGATGCCCGGCACCGACTACGTGTGGGCGATCGACTACCACTCGGGCATCGACATCCTCAGGTTCGACCAGTCCGCCGCGGCGCCGACGACGGCGCAGGTCGACGCGTCGTGGCTGGCCAAGGCCGGTGTGGTCGACCCGGTCTCCGAGCTGCTGCGCAGCGTCTGCCGGGCGGGGGGCAGGATGAGCGACCAGCAGCACGGTCGCCTGCACGAGCTGGCGCCGGACGCCGACAGCGCCCCGGCGGTCGTGTTCGTCGGGCAGCTGGCGTCGCTGAACCACACCGGCTGACGCACCGCCGCTACCGCTCGGTAACCTGAAGGTCACCGACGTCCCAGGGAGCAGTACGCGTGAAGCAGATCCTCGAGGCCATCCAGTCCGGCGACACCGCCGCCGTCGCGGGCCTGCCCGTCCCGGAGAGCTACCGGGGGGTGGTCGTCCGCAAGGACGAGCAGACCATGTTCGAGGGCATCGCCTCGCGCGACAAGGACCCGCGCAAGAGCCTGCACCTCGACGAGGTCGCCACCCCGCAGCTCGGGCCCGGCGAGGCGATCGTCGCGGTCATGGCCAGCTCGGTGAACTTCAACACCGTGTGGACCTCGATCTTCGAGCCGGTCTCGACGTTCAGCTTCCTCGAGCGCTACGGCAAGCTCACCGAGCTCACCAAGCGCCACGACCTGCCCTACCACGTGGTCGGCTCCGACCTGTCCGGCGTCGTGCTGGCCGTCGGGCCGGGCGTGAGCAAGTGGAAGGCCGGCGACAAGGTCGTCGCCCACTGCCTGTCCGTCGAGCTCGAGGACCACCAGGGCCACGACGACACGATGATGGACCCGCAGCAGCGCATCTGGGGCTTCGAGACCAACTTCGGCGGCCTCGCCGAGCTGGCGCTGGTCAAGGCCAACCAGCTCATGCCCAAGGCCCCCCACCTGACGTGGGAGGAGGCCGCGGCCCCCGGCCTGGTCAACTCCACCGCCTACCGCCAGCTGGTCAGCAAGAACGGCGGCGCCATGAAGCAGGGCGACACCGTGCTCATCTGGGGCGCCAGCGGCGGCCTGGGCTCGTACGCCACGCAGTACGCCCTCAACGGCGGCGCGATCCCCGTCTGCGTCGTCAGCTCGCCGGAGAAGGCCGAGATCGTGCGCAGCATGGGCGCCGAGCTCGTCATCGACCGCAGCGCCGAGGGCTACCGGTTCTGGAAGGACGAGCACGAGCAGGACCCCAAGGAGTGGCAGCGCTTCGGCAAGCGGATCCGCGAGCTCACCGGCGGCGAGGACATCGACATCGTGTTCGAGCACCCCGGTCGCGAGACCTTCGGCGCCTCGGTCTACGTGACCAAGAAGGGAGGCACGATCACCCCCTGCGCCTCCACCAGCGGCTACATGCACCAGTACGACAACCGCTACTTCTGGATGAACCTCAAGCGCATCGTCGGCTCGCACTTCGCGAACTACAAGGAGAGCTGGGAGGCCAACCGCCTCATCACCAAGGGGCTCATCCACCCGACGCTGTCCAAGACCTACGCCCTGCAGGACACCGGCCAGGCGGCCTACGACGTCCACAAGAACCTGCACCAGGGCAAGGTCGGCGTCCGCTGCCTGTCGCCCGCGGACGGCCTCGGCGTCGAGGACTCCGCCCAGGAGTTCCGCGCCAGGCACCTCGACGCGATCAACCGCTTCCAGGACGTCTGAGCCCGCCCGGCGCGGGCGGGCGGTCCGGTCTGGTCCACAGCGGCGCAGACCGGGGCGGACGGCACCTCGGGACGGGCGTGCGTCACGTGTGGCGCTGCGGGTCGACGGCTCCCCCGGGTGGTAGGACAGGCGCATGAACGACGCTGCCGACGACCTGGTCCCCCTCGACAACGGTGACGCGGCCGGCTTCGACGTCGTCCTGCGCGGCTACGACCGCCGCCAGGTCGACGACTGGCTCGACCGCGTGGAGATCGCGCTCAACGAGGCCGACGCCCGTCACGCCGAGGACGGCGAGCGCCTGGCGCAGCTGCAGACGCAGCTGCAGCAGCTCCAGGACCGCCTCTCGGAGACCGAGCGCCGGGCCGAGGGCCAGCCGGAGCCGGCGTCCCTGCTGACCGGCCGGATGGCCGAGATGCTGGCGCTGGCCGAGGCCGAGGCCGCGTCGCTGCGCGCCGGGGCGCAGGCCGAGGTCGAGGGCCTGCGCGCGCAGGCGCGCCAGGAGGCCACCCGCCTGGTCGACGAGGCCAAGCAGCAGGCCGCCCGCGAGAGCAGCGAGCAGACGGCCCGGCTGCACACGCGCGAGGTCGAGGTGACCAAGGCGGCCGAGCAGGCCGAGAGTGCCACGCTGCAGGCCCAGCGCGACGCCGAGGCGGTCCGCTCGCAGGCCCACCGCGACGCTGAGAACGAGCTGTCGGCCGCCCGGCGCGAGGCCGACGCCGCCCGCTCCGCCGCCCAGCGCGACGCCGAGACCGCCGTCGACCAGGCCCGCCAGGACGTCCAGATCCTGCACGAGCAGGCGCGCTCCGAGGCGGCCGAGATGACCGCCGAGGCACGGCGCCAGGTCGAGGTGCTGTCCCGTCAGCGCGACGCCATCGCGGCCCAGCTGCAGACCCTGCGCGACGCCGTCTCGGCGGCCGTCGCGCCGCTCAACGCCTCGCAGGCCGAGGCCCAGACCCAGCAGCTGCCGGCGCAGCCGGCGACGTCCCGCAGGCAGGACCCCTCCGCGCGGTGACCGCAGCGCCGCCCGGGGGCTCCGGGCCCGACCCGACCGGCGCCGTGGACCGGAAGATCGACGCGGCCGTCGCCGACGCCGTCGACGAGCGGCTCGAGGACGAGCTCGACGAGGCGGTGACCGAGCTGGTCGGCGAGCGCGTCGACGAGCTGGTCGAGCGGGCCGACGCCTCCGCCGACCGCGCGGTCGAGGCCGAGGCTGGCGCCGTCGCCGCGCAGGCCGGTGCCCAGAGCGCGCGGGAAGGAGCGGTCGGGGCCGGCCGGGGCGCCGTGCTGGCCGCCTCCGCGGTCGTGCCGCCCGACGACCCGCTCCTGGACACCGCCGTCCGCAGGATCGAGGCGCACGTCGACGAGGAGAACCCCTACGGCCGGCCGGGCCGGCCGATGTCGGCCCGCTCGCCCTTCCGCCTCGCCTTCACCGCAGCGCTGGGGGTCGCGCTGGCCTACGGGCTGGTCAAGGCGCTCATCGCGGTGCAGTCCGTGCTCGTCCTCCTGCTCACGGCGGCCTTCCTGGCGATCGGGCTGGCGCCGCTCGTCGACCGGTTGGAGGCCCGCCGGGTCAAGCGCGGACGGGCCGTCGGCATCGTCCTGCTCGGGGTGCTGCTGTTCTTCGTCGGGTTCGGCTTCGCCGTCGTGCCGCCCATCGTCGAGCAGTCGCAGTCGCTGGTCGAGCGGGCGCCGGAGTACGTCCAGCAACTGCAGGACAACCGCCGGATCGCCGACCTCGACGACCGGTTCGGGCTGCTCGAACGGGCCCAGGAGTTCGTCTCGGACCCGACCCGGTTCGGCACCCAGGCGGCCGGTGGCGTGCTCGGCGTCGGGAAGGTCGTCCTCGGCTTCACCTTCAACGCACTCACGCTGCTGATCCTCACGCTGTACTTCCTGTCGAGCCTGCCGTCGATCAAGGCGAACGCCTACCGCCTGGTGCCCCGCAGCCGGCGGGCCCGCGTCGGGCTGCTCACCGACGAGATCCTCAGCCGGGTCGGCGGCTACGTCGCGGGCGCGGTGACCATCGCGGGCATCGCCGCCGTGCTGACGTTCACGCTGCTCGTGGTGCTGGGCGTCGACTACCCCGTGGCGCTGGCGATGCTGGTCTTCCTCACCGGCCTGGTGCCGCTGATCGGCGCCACCATCGGGGCCGTGGTCATCACCGCGGTCGCGCTGTTCACGTCGGTGAAGGCCGGCATCATCGTCGCCGTCTACTACCTCGTGTACCAGCAGGTCGAGAACTACCTGCTCTACCCCAAGATCATGAAGCGCTCGGTCGACGTCTCCCCCGCGGCGACCGTCGTGGCCGTCCTGGTCGGCGGCTCGCTGCTCGGGGTGCTCGGCGCGCTGCTGGCGATCCCGATCGCGGCCGCCGTCCAGCTGGTGCTCAACGAGGTCGTCGCCCCCCGGCAGGACCAGCTCTGACCTGACGCCGTGGCTCAGCCGTCAGGCGGCGTCGTGCGTCGTCGGCAGCGGGTAGGAGGCCGGCGCCACCCGTCGCACCACCTCGTCCAGCACCCGCTCGGTGTGGCCGACGAACAGGTGCTTGGCGCCGTCCACCGCGACCACCTCGCACTGCGGGACGACGGCGAAGCGCTCGCGGGCCTCCACCGGCCGCAGGAAGTCGTCGTGCTCGGGCACCAGGGCGGTCAGCGGCTTTCCGGACTCGGCCCAGACCGCGAGGTCGGCCGGTGCGGAGAACCGCAGCGGCGGGCTGATGAGCACCGCCCCGACGACCGACGGGTCGCAGCCGTACCTCAGCGCCAGGTCGGTGCCGAACGACCAGCCCAGCAGCCAGACCTGGGGCAGGTCCTCCGCCTCGCACAGGTCGAGAGCGGCCGCCACGTCGTACTGCTCGTCGACCGCCTCGCCGAAGCTGCCCTGGCTCGTGCCGCGCGGGCTGGTCGTGCCGCGGGTGTTGAAGCGCAGCACCGCGAGGTCGGCGAGCTCGGGCAACCGGTAGGAGGCCTTCTTGAGCAGGTGGCTGTCCATGAAGCCGCCCTGGGTCGGCAGCGGGTGCAGGCAGACCAGGGTCGCGACCGGCGGGCGGCCGAGCGGCAGCGCCAGCTCGCCGACGAGCTCGAGTCCGTCAGCGGTGTACAGGACGACGTCGCGACGGTCGCCGGGCAGCACCGTGTTGGCGCGGATCTCAGGCACGGTCAGCGACCCTAGTCCGGCCCCTCGCGCCGTGCGTCCTGCGGGCGGCCTGCCGGCTCGAGCCTGCGGCGCAGGACGCGACCTCAGGGGTGGGTGGGTGGGGCCGTGCGGGCTCAGCCGTAGCGCGGGGCGTTCTTGCTGCGGTGCACCTTCACGCCGCGCCGGCCGCGGGCCGACCAGCACGCGGTGTGCCAGTGCCGGCGGTCGTCGGGCCGCCCCTCCGGCCAGGCGACGACGTGCGGCGTGCCGGCCCGCAGCTCCTGGTCGCAGCCGGGGCACCGGTACGGCCGGGCCGACGACGTGCCGGCGACCGACCGGACGACGTGGCCGTCCTCGACCCGCTCGCCGGCGGGGACCCGCGGGCCCTCGTCCTCGTCGCGCCTGAGGGCGTCGAGGGCCGCGGCGCGCATGGCTGCGCGCCGCGAGCCGCTCGGCACTAGCGCTTGCTGTAGTCGCGGAACCCGCGACCGGTCTTGCGGCCGAGGTAGCCGGCCCGCACGAGGTGCTCGAGCATCGGGGCCGGGACGTCGCCCGGCTCGCGGAACTCGTCGAACAGCGTCCGCTGGATCGCCAGCGTGACGTCGAGACCGACGACGTCCATGAGCGCGAACGGGCCCATCGGGTGGCCGC
>JAOPVV010000103.1 GCA_025966005.1 Frankiales bacterium | reverse complement strand
CCGCCAAGCCGTGCAAGCCGGCGACGTGCCCCGCGCCGGCGCTCGTGACAGCCCCGGCCTCGCGGGTCGTCGTCGCCGACGTCGACAGCGGCATCAACCCCTACCACGCGGACTACTACCGAGGGCCGTCCGAGGTGACGCCGGACGTGCTGGCCGAGTTCCCGGGCATCCGGACGATCACCCTGACCCGCACCGGCGACTTCGCCGCCGACCTCGCGGCCGACCGGGCGGTCTGGGACGCCGTCCAGCTCGGCCAGCCGTACTGGTTCGCCGGCACGAACGTCATCGGCGTCTCCTTCGACCCCGACACGCCGACCCGGATCCTGGCGGACGCCGGTGACGAGCACGGCGTCGGCACGAGCTCGGCCGTGCTGGACGCCAACCCCGAGGCGGTCGTGCTGTTCGTCGAGGGCGTCAACGCCGACTCCGAGACCTACGCGTTCACCCACCCGGCGGTCGACGTCGTGACGACCTCGTACGGCATCCCCGGCAGCGTCCCGACCGGCGAGCACCTGGCCAGCTCCTACGACGGGACCGTCAACCGCGGCAAGCTGCACTTCGGCGCCTCCGACAACTCCCCCGCCCTCTCGCCGCCGGACGGCACGTCCGGCCCGTGGTGGACGATCGGCGTGGCCGGCTTCCACGAGGACACCTCCGGCGGGCGGGAGGCCCTGTCGGGCAACCTGGTCGACGTCGTCGCCGACTTCACCCAGACGCTGCCGTACTGCTCGGACTGCGAGAGCGGCCGCTCCTCGGCCAGCGGCACCTCGTTCGCCACCCCGCGCGCCGCCGGCACCGCGTCCAAGGTGCTGCTCGAGGCCCGTCGCGCCGCCGGCCACGTCGGCGGTCCGGTCGTGAAGGCCGGCCTCGGCTCGCTGGCCGTGGCCGGCACGAGGCCGCTCACCCCGTGGCAGCTGCGCCGCGCCTTCGAGCAGGCCGCCACCTACCCGGACGTCGCGGCGTACGACCCGCAGTCGGCCCTGCTCGACGACCTCGGCACCTCGGTGCCCGTGAACCCGGTCGCGCCGTACCTGCAGGTCGGCTGGGGCGTGTTCGCCCCGGCCGTCGTCGGTGACGCGCTCGCCCACCTCGGCTTCGGCGGCACCCCGTCGGCGGCCAAGAGCGCCGAGGCGTGCGCGTTCAACAACGCCACGATCGACCTGCGGCACGCGTACTGGGACCAGCTCGCGCTGTCCAGCGAGTCGGCCGGCCAGGCGGGCGACCCGTACCTGTACTGCTCGTAGCCTGTCCCAGTGCTCGTCCTGCTCCCGCCCTCCGAGGGCAAGGCCCCCGGGGGGCGGGGGCGTCCGCTCGACCTGGACGCCCTCAGCCACCCGTCGCTGAACGAGGTCCGCGACCGGGTGCTGGACGCCCTGCACGCCGCCGCGGTCGGGGACCCCGCAGGTCTGCAGGCCGCCCTCGGCTGCCCCGACGGGGAGGTCGAGAAGGACGCCGTGCTGCGGACGTCCCGCACGCTGCCCGCGCTCGAGCGGTACACCGGCGTCGTCTACGAGGCGCTGTCCTACGCCACCCTCTCGCCCGCCGGACGCCGTCGCGCGAACGGCTCGCTGCGGGTCGCGAGCGCGCTGTTCGGGCTGCTGTCGCCGACCGACCGGATCCCGGCCTACCGGCTCTCCGGAGGAACCTCGCTGCCCGGCTTCGGGTCGCTGGCCGCGGCCTGGCGCCCCGTCGTCGAGCCCGAGGTGGCCGCCCACCGCGGGATCGTCGTCGACCTGCGGTCCGGCCCGTACGCCCACCTCGCCCGGCTCCCCGGAGCCGTCCAGGTTCGCGTGCTGCGCGAGACCGCCGGGGTCCGCAGTGTGGTGAGCCACGACAACAAGCACACCAAGGGGCTGCTGGCCCGCGAGCTGTGCGAGCGCGGGGCCCGCACGGTGGCGGACGTCGCCGAGGCCGGCTCGGCCGTCGCCGACCTGGTGGAGGTCGACGGCCGCTCGGTCGACCTGGTGCTCTACGGCCTGGCGACCGCCCGCGGACGCACCGCGTGACCGCCGACGAGGTACTCGACCTGTGCCTGTCGCTGCCCGGCGCCTGGCCGGACGAGCCGTGGGGCTCGGGCGTGGTGCCGAAGGTCGGCGCCCCGCCCGGCAAGGTGTTCGCGTTCCCCGGCGAGGACGCCGTCGCGGTCAAGGTCGACCCCGACGACGCCCTCGACCTGCGGGCCGCGCACCCCGAGTCGGCGGGCGACGCCCCCTACCTGGCCAGGCGGCACCGGGTGCGCGTCACCCTCCGCGGCAGCGTCAGCGACGACGAGGTCCGCGAGCTGGTGGAGCAGTCCTACCGCCTCGTCGTCGCCACGCTGCCCCGCGCCCAGCGCCCCTGACGCCGACCGCGACGAGGCCGGCTCACGTCGACGGGTGAGACCCGAGCCGGTCCGGCACCTCCCCCGCGAGCGTGCGCGGGGACCGCACCAGCCGAGCGCGCCCGAGCGCCGGCGGGGCGCGCGGTCACGGGCGGGACGGACCCCTCGCCCGCGAGGCGGCGCGGGGGCGGGGGTCCGCGGAAGGGCCGCAGAGCAGCGGAGCGACAGCCCCGTGCGGACCGCCAGCCCGCAGCCGCCGGACGTCCACGACCGGACCGAGCGCTCAGACGGTCTCGGGGTACAGCGAGTACGTCGGGAAGTTGCCGAAGATCTGCCCGTCGCCCTCGCTGACGGCGTGCACGAGCAGGTCGCCGCCGACGAAGGCCCCCTTCCAGGACGCCCCCTTGCCGCCGAACACCTCCTCGCGGTCACCGCGCGAGCGGGGCTTGTTGATCCCGACCTTGAACGCCTGCAGCTGCTCGCCGACGCGGGCGCCGAAGTCGGCGTCGTCGGTCGCGACCGACGCCACCAGCGAGCCGTTGCTGGCGTTCATCGCCGCGAGCAGCTCGCTCTCGGTGTCGACGATGACCACCGAGTCGAGCGGGCCGAAGGGCTCGGAGTGGTGCAGCGACCAGTTCGACGGCGGGCCCAGCACGCAGGCCGGCGCGACGTACGCGCTGGTGTCCTGGCCGTCGAGGAACCGGCCGTCCTCGTTGACGTCCCCACGGTAGAGCGGGATCGCCCCGCCGGTGACGGCGGCGGCGTAGTGCTCGCGCAGCTCGGCGGCCTTGGTGGCGTGGATGACCGGGCCGAAGTCCAGGTCCGGCAGCGGGTCGAACGAGGTCTCGACGGCGAGCGGGTGGCCGAACCTGATGCTCCGGACCACCGGCAGGTAGGCCTGGAGGAACTCCGGGAACAGCTCGCGCTGCACGACGTAGCGCGGGTAGGCGGTGCAGCGCTGCTTGGCGTACTCGAAGCCCTTCTTCAGGTGGGCCGCCAGTCCGTCCCAGTCGGAGAAGTCCCAGACGCCCCAGGCGTTCAGGCCCTCCTGCTCGAGGAAGTGCCGCTTGCCGGTGTCGGCCAGCGACGTCGCGGCCTTGCGGCCGTTGGCCCGGCCCCCGACGAACGCCAGGCAGCCGATCTCCTCCGACCGGATGAGCACGTCACCCAGCGACGACCCGACGCCGGACAGCAGCGAGACCGGCAGACCGGCCCGCTTCATGATCGCGTGCGCCAGCGTCAGCGTGTGGAAGCCGCCCTGCGACGGCGTCTTGGCGACGACCGCATTGCCGGCCAGGCACTGCACCAGCTCGGCGTGGACCTGCACGCTCATCGGGTAGTTCCAGGACGCGATGTTGCTCACCGGCCCGGGCAGCGGCGTGCGGCCGTCCATCTGCCGGTCGATCTGCCCGAGGTACCAGTCGACCCCGTCGAGCGCCCGGTCGACGTCGGCGCACGCCAGCCGCCACGGCTTGCCGATCTCCCACACCAGCAGCAGCGCCAGCGTGTCGCGCTGGGCGCGCATCTCGGCCACCGCCGCGGCGACCCGGCTCTTGCGCTCCTCCAGACCGACCTTGGCCCACTCCCTGTGCTCACCGGCGGCGTAGCGGACGGCCGCCTCGGCCTCCTCGCGCACCAGACGCGGCGGACCCGCGATCACCGATCCGTCGACCGGCGTCACGTGCTCGCCCGGCGTTCCTGACCGCGACCACTCACCTCCCGTCAGGTTCAGGATGCGGTCGGCGTCGAAGGCCTCCGGCGCAGCGGCCCGCGCCCGCGCGTAGACCTCGTCCCACGTGGTTCCCGGCTTGATCTGCAGCGTCATGGGCCGAGTCTGCCCGACCCCGTCACTGCCATTCCGAGAGGGTGGCCGGTATTAGGACGTCCTCAGAACAGGACGCTGGTGAACAGCCCCACCTCGGTGAACCCGACTCGCGCGTAGGCCCGGCGGGCGGCGTGGTTGAAGTCGTTGACGTACAGGCTGACCACCGGCGCCACCTCGCGCCGGGACAGCTCGACCACGGCGGCCGTCCCGCCGAGCGACAGCCCGCGTCCGCGCAGCGCCGGGTCGACCCAGACGCCCTGGACCTGGCAGACCCGCCGGGTGGCCGCGCCGACCTCGGCCTTGAACAGCACCCGACCGTCCTCGATCCGGGCGTACGCACGACCGTGCGCGATGAGCTCGCGCACCCGCGACCGGTAGAGCCCGCCGCCGTCGCCGGCCATCGGCGAGACGCCGATCTCCTCGGTGAACATGGCGACGCAGGCGGGCAGCAGCACCTCGATCTCGTCCGGGCGGACCCGCCGCACGCCGGGGTCCGGCTCGACCGCCGGCGGTCCCGACAGCGCCATCAGCGGCTGGGCGTCGCGCAGGTCGCGGGCCGGGCCCCAGTGCGGGCGCAGGACGTCCCACAGCGGCAGCACGGCGTCGGAGGCGCCGACGATCGACGAGCAGCGCCGTCCCTGCCGCCGGGCCCGGTCGGCGAAGCCGCGGACCGCGTCCGGCCCGGCCTGCACGGGGACCAGGTTGGCGCCCGAGTAGCACAGCGCCTCCAGCGAGCCGCGCTCGCCGTAGCCCCAGACCTGGGCGCCCAGCCGCGACTCCGACAGTCCCGCGAGCTCGATCCGCGAGGCGACGAAGACGTCGGCGACGGGATCGCGGTCGAGCAGCGCCAGGACCTCGTCGAGATCGCGGCCGTCCAGCACGCGGACCGGCGCCGACGTCCTCAGCACAGGGTCCTCAGCAGGGGCCCCGGCGTCCTCGACACCAGCGAAGCGTAGACCGGACTAGCTCACGCCGACGGCGGGCTCTCCACTGGGTCCGTCGTAGGCGTCGGCGAGCTTGAGCGCCTCCTCGATGAGCGTCTCGACGATCAGCGCCTCGGGGACGGTCTTGATGACCTCGCCCTTGACGAAGATCTGTCCCTTGCCGTTGCCGGAGGCGACGCCGAGGTCGGCCTCGCGGGCCTCCCCCGGCCCGTTGACGACGCAGCCCATGACGGCGACCCGCAGCGGGACGGTCAGCCCCTCGAGCCCGGCGGTGACTTTCTCGGCCAGCGTGTAGACGTCGACCTGGGCGCGGCCGCAGGACGGGCAGCTGACGATCTCCAGGCCGCGCTGCTTGAGGTTGAGCGACTCGAGGATCGCCAGGCCGACCTTGACCTCCTCGACCGGCGGGGCCGAGAGCGAGACGCGGATGGTGTCGCCGATGCCCTCGGACAGCAGCGCCCCGAAGGCGACCGCCGACTTGATGGTGCCCTGGAACGCCGGCCCGGCCTCGGTGACGCCGAGGTGCAGCGGGTAGTCGCACTGCTGGCTCAGCAGCCGGTAGGCCTGCACCATGACGACCGGGTCGTTGTGCTTGACCGAGATCTTGATGTCGCGGAAGTCGTGCTCCTCGAACAGCGAGCACTCCCACAGCGCGGACTCCACGAGCGCCTCGGGGGTGGCCTTGCCGTACTTGGCCATGATCCGCTTGTCGAGGCTGCCGGCGTTGACGCCGATGCGGATCGGCGTGCCGCTCTCGCGGGCCGCCCGCGCGACCTCGCCGACCTTGCCGTCGAACTCGCGGATGTTGCCGGGGTTCACGCGCACGGCAGCGCAGCCGGCGTCGATCGCGGCGAAGATGTACTTGCTCTGGAAGTGGATGTCGGCGATGACCGGGATCTGCGACTGCTTGACGACGCGGGGCAGCGCCTCGGCGTCGACCGGGTCCGGGACGGCCACGCGCACGATCTGGCAGCCGGTGGCCGTCAGCGCCGCGATCTGCTGCAGGGTGGCGTTCACGTCGGCGGTGACGGTCGTCGTCATCGACTGCACGCTGATGGGGGCGCCGCCGCCGACGAGCACGCCGCCGACGTCGAGCTGTCGGGTCGGGCGGCGCTCAGCGAGCCGCGCAGGAGGGAGCTCGGGCATGCCGAGCGAGATGGGGACAGAACTCACTGGGTGATCCTGATGGGGTTGACGATGTCGGCGCCGAGCAGCCACACGGTGAAGGCCGCGAAGAACACGACGACGCCGTAGGTGAGCGGCAGCAGCTTGGTGAGGTCGACCCGGACGAGCTCGCCGGTGTAGCCGCGCAGGCGCTTGAGCTTGTCGCGGGCCTGCTCGTACAGCAGCACCGCGATGTGGCCGCCGTCGAGCGGCAGCAGCGGCAGCAGGTTGAAGATGCCGACGAACAGGTTCAGCCCGGCAACCAGGACGAGGAAGTTGAGCGTCTTGAAGGCGAGCGTCTCCTGGCTCGCCAGGACCTCGCCGCTGATGCGCGAGGCGCCGACGATGCCGATGAAGCCCTCGCGGTCGCGCTCGTCGCTGTAGACCTTGGTGATCGTCGGGATCTTCTCGGTGAACGTCCGCTTGATGCCGAGCAGCATCTGCTTGCCGACCTCGCCGCTGTTCTGCACGGCCTCGACCGGGCCGAGCCGCTCGGTCCCCTGGCGGAAGCGCGGGGCGACGCCGATGGCGCCGACCGTCTCGGTGACGTCCTCCTCGCGGAGGGACGGGCGCTGCACGGCGGCGGGCGTGACGGTGAGGGTGCGCTCGGCGCCGTCGCGCTCGACGACGACATCGATCGCGCGACCGGGAGCGGCGCGGACCTGCTCGAGGAACTGCACGTAGCCCTTCGTCGGCTGACCGTCGACCGACACGAGCACGTCGCCGGCCTGCAGCCCGGCGGCCTTGGCGGGCGACGGCAGTGCGCCCGGGTCGTCGCAGGACGCCTCGGCGGTCGCGGCCACCGGCACGCACTCGGACAGGGCGCCGACCGAGGGGGCGCGCTCGACGGCCTTGCCGATCGCGAAGGAGCTCAGCAGGACGAGCAGCACCGCGAGGATGAAGTGGACCGTGGAGCCGGCGGCCAGGACGACGACCCGCTGGCGGGCCGGCTGGCGCCAGAACGCGCGCTTCTCGTCGCCTGGCTCGACCTCCTCGAGGGAGGTCATGCCGACGATCTTGACGAAGCCGCCGGCGGGGATCGCCTTGACGCCCCACTCGGTCTCGCCCGTGCGGCGCGACCAGAGCGTCGGACCGAAGCCGACGAAGAACTGCGTCGCCTTCATCCCGTAGCGCCGCGCGGTCAGGAAGTGGCCGGCCTCGTGCAGCGTCACCGACACGAGCAGCGCGATGACGAAGCCGAGCACGCCGAGCAGGTAGACGCCGTTGCCCGTCGCGACGCCGATGCCGGCGATCACGAGCAGGGCGGCGACGGAGCCGAGGAGCAGCGCGGGCGACACGGGCGTGGGCTCGGGAGCGCTCCCGCCGGTCGTGGGCCGGGTCGCGACCAGGTTGGTCATGCGGGCTGCTCCCTCTGGGCGATCGTCGTGCGGGCGCGCTCGCGCGCCCACCTCTCTGACTCCAACACGTCGGCAAGCCCTGCGCGTTCCCTGAACGGGTTGTCCTCGACGACCGCCGCCACCGTGTCCACGATCCCGAGGA
>JAOPVV010000191.1 GCA_025966005.1 Frankiales bacterium | reverse complement strand
GCGGGAACGTCCTGCTCGACCGGCTCGAGCAGCGCCTGCTCGAGGACGGCGTCACCGTCCGCCGCTACGTCAAGCCGACGTTCACCAAGCCGGCGCCGGTCGACCTGCGGCACGAGATCGCCGTCCAGTGCGAGGTGGTCATCGAGGCGCTCGCCGATTGAGGCAGTTGCGCGTCGTGCAGTGTGCACGACATCGCCGACCTCGAGGGCCGTGGTCTCGTCGGGGTGTTCCTCGCCAGCAGCGAGTTCCAGCAGGCGGCTGACGCGCAGTCCCGCGCCCTCGGCCTCGCCGTCCCGTACGTCCTGGTGCCGCACCCGATCCAGGACCGCACGGACGAGGAGATGGCGGCGCTGGCCGACCAGGCGTACGCCGCGGTGCTGGCAGCCGTCACGTCCGGCTGACACCGGCGCGGTCTGGACGCCGGTGTCAGCAGGAGCAGTCTGACCTCGTGGTCGTCCTGCTGGTGGTCGCCGGGCTGCTGATGCCGCTCGCTCTCGCGTGCGTCCGGGAGGCGCGCAGCGGTCGTCCGTCGTGGGACGGTCCGCGGTCCGTGCGCACGACGCCGACCACCCGCGACGCGGCCCGGGCGGCCAAGGCCGGCCTCGCCACGACGCTGGCCCCCGGCGCCTTCCTCGGCGGCGCCGACGGCAGCAGCGGTGGCTGACCCTCAGCCCAGCCGCTGGCGCGCGACCGTCTCGTGGACGACGGGGCGGCCGAGCCTGCTGTGGACCAGCTCCAGCTCGGACGCCGTCCAGGTCGGCCCGGCGTAGGACGCCAGGACCGCGGGGTCCAGACGTCGGCGACGCGCCACCGTCAGGTGCGGACGGAAGGCGCGGTGCTCGACCGCGACGCCCGCTGCTCGGCAGGCGTCGCGCACCTGCGTCGCGAGCCGTCGCAGGCCGTCGACGTCCCCGGCGAGACCGACCCACACGGCGTCGCCGAACGTCCCGCTCCCGGCGAGCGACAGCGGCAGCAGCGGTGAGACAACCTGATGCAGGGCGACTTCCACGTCCGTCGGACCGGCGACCTCGCCGAGGAACGCGAGCGTGACGTGCCACCGCTCGGACGGCCACGGGCCTGCCGGCAACGCCCACACCAGGTCGGCCAGCGCCCCGGCCGGCGGTCGCAGGCAGACGAAGAGCCGCACGTCGTCAAGACTAGGCAGGACCCGGCGGGGCAGGCTGGCGATCATGGAGGACGCACGGCGTCACGAGAACGAGCTCGAGCGCGCCGACCGCAACTGGGACGAGCTGCTGGGCGAACTGCGGGTGACCCAGACAGGTGTCGCGATCCTGTTCTCGGTGCTGCTCACGGTGCCGTTCTCGGCCCGCTTCGACGACGTCACCGGCTTCCAGCGCGGCGTGTACCTCACGGCGCTGGTGCTCTCGGCGGCCACGACGGTCACGCTCATCGCTCCGGTCGCCTACCACCGGCTGCTGTTCTCGCGGGGCAAGAAGCCGGCTCTGGTCGTGCTCGGGCACCGTCTCGCGCGGCTCGGCCTCGCCCTGCTCTGCCTGACCTTCGGCGCGGTGCTGCTGGTCCTCGACGTGCTGCTCGACGGGACGACGGCCGTCCTGCTGGGGGCCGGGTTCACGGTCGGGACCGCCGTGCTGTGGTTCGTCCCGCCGATGCTGCTGAGGTACCGGCGCTAGCTCTTCTCCAGGTCCAGCCGGTGCACGTGGACGTGCGGGCGCCGGCGCACCAGGTGCGGCTCGATCCGCAACGACCGGACCCGGGTCATCACCACGGCGGCCAGTACGCCGGACAGCGCCACGACCAGGCCGCCGGCCACGATGCTGCTGCGGGGGCCGAACGCCTCGGCCAGCGCGCCGATCAGCGGCGCCCCGACGGGGGTCCCGCCGAGGAACACCAGGACGTACAGGGCCATCACGCGTCCACGGACGTGGGGTGCGGTCCCGAGCTGGACGATCGAGTTGGCGGTGGTCGTGAAGGTGAGGATCGCGATGCCGGTGGGCACCAGCAGTAGCGCCATGACCTCGAAGGTCGGCGCGAGACCGACGGCCACCTCGAGCAGGCCGAACACCAGGGCCGCGGCGAACAGCGTGCGCTGGCGGGGCGGCCCGTCGCGGCGGGCGCTGGTCAGGGCGCCGATGAGCGACCCGACGGCGATCATCGCGGACAGGAACCCGTACGAGCCGGCACCCCGCTCGAACACCTCCTTGGTGACGAGCGACAGGGTGATCTGGAAGTTCAGCCCGAAGGTGCCGACCACGAAGACCATGACGATCGGCACGAGCAGGTCGGGCCGTCCACGGACGTAGGACAGCCCCTCGCGCAGCTGCCCCTTGGCCTTCGCGACCCGCTTCGAGGGGTACAGCTCCCAGGCGCGCATGGCCCGCAGCCCGGCGAGCACCGCGACGTAGGACAGGGCGTTGGCGAGGAAGACCCAGCCGGTGCCGACCGCGGCGATGCCCACGCCCGCCAGCGCCGGGCCGATGATCCGGGCGGAGTTGAACGTCGCGCTGTTGAGGCTCACCGCGTTCGGCAGGTCGTCCGGCCCGACCATGTCGGAGACGAACGCCTGCCGCACCGGGGTGTCGACCACCGACGTCAGGCCGAGGGCGAAGGCCAGCGCGAAGACGTGCCACAGCTGCACGGCGCCGCTCAGGTCGAGCAGTGCCAGCACGAGGGCCAGCACGCCCATCACGGCCTGCGCGCCGATGAGCAGCGTCCGCTTGTCGTAGCGGTCGGCGAGCACCCCGCCGTACAGGCCGAACAGCAGGACGGGCAGGAACTGCAGGCCGGTCGTCACGCCGAGCGCGATGCCGTTGTTGTCCGTCAGCTCGAGGACCAGCCAGTCCTGGGCGACGCGCTGCGCCCACGTGCCGGACAGCGAGACGACCTGGCCGGCAGCGAACAGCCGGTAGTTGCGGACCTTCAAGGACCGGAAGGTGGCCGTGCTCATGAGGCGGCCAGCCGGTCGAGGACCACGGTCGCCTGCTGCAGCACGGCGCGGTCCTCTGCATCGAGGCCGGCCAGCTGCCGGGCCAGCCACGCCTCACGCCGCCGCCGGTCCTCGCGCAGCAGGGCGGCACCCGCCGGGCTGGCGGCGAGCAGCACCTGGCGGCCGTCCGACGGGTGGGCGGTGCGGGTGACGAGGCCCTGCTCCTCGAGGTGCCCGGCCAGCCGGGTCATCGACGGCGGCTGCACGCGCTCGGCCGCGGCCAGCTC
>JAOPVV010000041.1 GCA_025966005.1 Frankiales bacterium | reverse complement strand
GTCTTCCACCCGAAGGGTGGGGCGGTCCGCATGCAGATGGAGGACTACTCGCGGCGTCGCCACCTCGAGGAGGGCTACGAGTTCGTCAACACGCCCCACATCACCAAGGGCTCGCTGTTCGAGACCTCCGGCCACCTCGACTGGTACGCCGAGGGCATGTACCCGCCGATGCAGCTCGACGCGGCCGGTGACAAGCCGGGGGCCGACTACTACCTCAAGCCGATGAACTGCCCGATGCACAACCTGGTGTTCTCGAGCCGGGGCCGCTCCTACCGCGAGCTGCCGCTGAGGCTGTTCGAGTTCGGCACCGTCTACCGGTACGAGAAGTCCGGTGTCGTCCACGGCCTGACCCGCGCTCGCGGCTTCACCCAGGACGACGCCCACATCTACTGCACCCGTGAGCAGATGGGCGGCGAGCTCCAGAGCCTGCTGACCTTCGTGCTCGATCTGCTGCGCGACTACGGCCTCGACGACTTCTACCTCGAGCTGTCGACCCGCGACCCCGAGAAGTCGGTCGGCACCGACGAGGCGTGGGAGGAGGCGACCGCGGCGCTGCAGGCAGTGGCCGACGCGTCCGGTCTCGAGCTTGTCCCCGACCCGGGCGGCGCGGCGTTCTACGGTCCGAAGATCTCGGTGCAGGCCCGCGACGCGATCGGACGCACCTGGCAGATGTCCACGATCCAGGTGGACTTCAACCTGCCCGAGCGCTTCGACCTCGAGTACGCCTCCTCCGACGGCACCCGCCAGCGCCCGGTCATGCTGCACCGGGCCCTGTTCGGGTCGATCGAGCGCTTCTTCGCTGTCCTGCTGGAGCACTACGCCGGCGCCTTCCCGGCCTGGCTGTCGCCGGTGCAGGTCGTCGGGATCCCCGTTCACTCCGACTACGACGGCTACCTGCTGACCATCGCCGCCGAGCTGCGGGCGAAGGGCATCCGGGTCGAGGTCGACACCTCCGACGACCGGATGCAGAAGAAGATCCGCAACGCCCAGAAGCAGAAGGTGCCGTTCATGCTCATCGCCGGCGAGGAGGACATCAGCAAGGACGCTGTGTCCTTCCGCTACCGCGACGGCACGCAGGAGAACGGCGTCCCGGTCGCCGAGGCGGTGGCCAAGGTCGTCGCGGCGGTGGAGTCGCGGTCGTGAGCGAGCCGCTGGAGCAGTCGGGGGCGGGGCTGCGGGACGCCTTCGCGCGCCTGTACACCCCGCACCGGCTGGCCTACATCAAGGGCGAGGGCAAGATCGGCTGCCCGTTCTGCGACATCCCGGCGATGTCGGACGAGGACGGTCTGGTCGTCGCCCGCGGCGAGACGGTGTACGCGGTGCTCAACCTCTACCCGTACAACGCCGGTCACCTGATGCTCGTGCCGTTCCGGCACGTCCCGACCTACGACGACCTGACCGTCGAGGAGGCGACCGAGGTCGCCACGATGACCCAGCACGCGCTGCGGGCGCTGCGGCACGCCACCGGCGCCCAGGGCTTCAACGTCGGCATGAACCTCGGCACCGTCGGCGGGGCCGGCATCGCCGCCCACCTGCACCAGCACGTCGTGCCCCGGTGGGGCGGCGACACGAACTTCATGCCGGTCGTCGGCCACACCCGGGTGCTCCCGCAGCTGCTGCCCGAGACGCGGGACCTGCTGGCGCGGGCGTGGGGCGAGGTCTGACGACCGGGTCATCAGCGTCCCCGCAGGTCAGCCGCGCAGCGCGGCCAGCTCCTGCCTGAGCGTCGCGATCTGGTCGCGCAGGGTGCCGTCGGCACCCAGGGTGATCCGCGAGTGCAGCGGCACGACCACCGGACGCGCGACCCGGACGGGGTGCACCTCGGCGGCCCGCGGGGCCGTCACGTCCGCGGGCACCACGATCAGCCGGCGGACGACGGCGAGCGGGACCGGCTCCGGGTGCACGGACGTCGTGGTCATGGTCGAGCATCGGCGGGAGTGCGAGATCCCTTGAGGGCTCGCGCCGGTGACCGCCCTCAGGCGCGGGCGGCCTCGTAGCCCAGCGCGCGACGGCTGAAGCGGCCCGTGCCGTGCGAGACGCCCCGCAGCGCGGCGGCGTAGCTGAGCAGCTCCGAGTCCGGCAGCTGCGCCTGCACGGTCGTGACGTCCTCGTCGTCAGGGGCGGGCAGGCTGCCGAGCACGCGCGCGTGGCGTCCCCGCAGGTCGCTCATGACGCTGCCGACGAACGCGGTCGGCACGGTGACCTCGACCTCCGACCACGGGTCGAGCACGACCGTGCCGACCGCGGCGGCGGCCTCGCGCAGCGCGAGCGCCCCGGCCGCCTGGAACGCGGCGTCCGAGCTGTCGACCGAGTGCGACTTGCCGTCGACCAGCACGACGTGGACGTCGTCGAGCGGCCCGACGGGCGTGACGCCGTTCGCGGCCTGCTGGCGCACGCCCTTCTCGACACTGCTGTGGAAGATCCCGGGGACGGCGCCGCCGACGACCCGCTGCTCGAACACGATGCCGGACCCGGGCGGGCCGGGCTCGACCTCGAGCACGACGACGGCGTACTGGCCGTGGCCGCCGGACTGCTTCACGTGCCGCCCGGTCACCCGGGTCGGCCCGGCCAGCGTCTCGCGGCGGGCGACCTGCACCTCGGGGGTGTCGACGGCGAGCCCGTGGCGGGTGCGCAGGCGGTCGAGCAGCACCTCGGCGTGACCGGTGCCGACGGTCCACAGCAGCTGCTGGCCGGTGTCGACCCGCCGGTCGAGCCGCAGCGTCGGGTCCTCGGCGACGATCCGGGTCAGCGCGGCGGCCAGGCGCTCCTCGTCGGTGCGGGAGGCGACGGCGACCGCCACCGGCTGCTGCGGCTCGGGCAGCTCCCACGGCGACATGAGCAGCGGGTCGTCCTTGGCCGACAGGGTGTCGCCCGTCTCGGCGCTGGTCAGCCGGGCCACCGCGCAGACGTCGCCCGCCGGGCACGAGTCGACCGGGCGCAGCGCGACCCCGAGCGGCGACGACAGCGCGCCGACCTTCTCGTCGGTGTCGTGCGCCTCGCGGTCGGCGAAGTGCCCGCTGACGTGGACCGCGGTGTCGGGCCGCAGCGTCCCGGAGAACACGCGGACGAAGGACACCCGCCCCAGGTACGGGTCGGACGTCGTCTTCACGACCTCGGCCACCAGCGGCCCGTCCGGGTCGCACTCGAGGACCGCGGCGGGGGAGCCGTCCGGTCGGGTGACCGGCGGGCACGGGTGCTCCAGCGGCGACGGGAACGCCTGCACGAGCAGGTCGAGCAGCTCGACGACGCCGACGCCGGCCAGCGGGGCGACCGCGAGCGCCGGGTGGAAGTGCCCGCGCGCCACCGCCGTCTCGAGGTCGCCGACCAGCAGGTCGAGGTCGAGCTCCTCGCCCTCGAGGTAGCGGTCGAGCAGCGTCTCGTCCTCGCTCTCGGCGATGACCGCCTCGATCAGCTCCGAGCGCAGCGACGAGATCAGCTTGAGGTGCTCCGGGTCGGCCTCCCGGTCGACCCGCTCGCCCGAGGAGTGGTCGACCACCCGCTCGCGGAGCAGGTCGATGAGGCCGGCCACGGTGCCGTCGTCGTCGTGCATCGGCAGGTGCAGCGGCAGGACGGCGTCGTCGAGCAGCCGCTGGCACAGCGCCACGGCCTCGTCGAAGTCGGCCCGCGGCTTGTCGAGCTGGGTCACGACGACCGCGCGCGGGATGCCGACGGCGGCGCACTCGGCCCACAGCTGGGCCGTCACGGCGTCGAGCCCGCCCGCGGCGGAGACGACGAACAGCACGGCGTCGGCGGCTCGCAGCCCGGCCCGCAGCTCGCCGACGAAGTCGGGGCTCCCGGGGGTGTCGAGCAGGTTGAGCTTCACCCCGGCGTGCTCGACGGAGGCGACGGCCAGCGCGACGGAGTGCTGGAGTCGCTGCTCGACGTCGTCGCTGTCGGAGACGGTCGTGCCGTCCTCGACGCGGCCGGCGCGGGGCACGGCGGCAGCGGCGGCCAGCAGCGCTTCGAGCAGGGTCGTCTTGCCGGCGCCGCTGTGCCCGACCAGGGCGACGTTGCGGACGTGGGAGGCAGGCCGCGGCGAGGGCGCGGCGACGGTGGACCGGTCAGTGCGCATTCGAGACCTCCGTCAGTCCGGGACGGGTGCCCCGGGGCCGACAGCCTGCCGCTGCGGACGGGTCCGGTTCAAGGGCAGGGGCCGACTACGGTGTGCGACATGCTCAACCTGCGCGTGCGACCGGCCCTGGCGCGCGTCGTCGACCCCGTGGCGACCGCCCTGCTGAGGGCTGGCGTGTCCCCGGACGCGATCACCGTCGCGGGCACGCTGGGTGCGGTCCTCGGCGCTCTGGTCTTCTTCCCGCAGGGGATGTTCTTCACCGGCACCGCAATCGTCTTCTTCTGCGTGCTGACCGACCTGCTCGACGGCGCGATGGCCCGCCGGCTCGGCCGCACCAGCCGCTTCGGCGCCTGGCTCGACAGCACCTGCGACCGCGTCGCCGACTCCGCGATCTTCAGCGGGGTGGCGCTCTGGTACCTCGGCGACGGCGACAGCACCCTGCTCGGCGGGGTCGCGCTGTTCTGCCTGGTCGCCGGCAGCACCGTCTCCTACGCCAAGGCCCGGGCCGAGGGGCTCGGCATGACCTGCGACGTCGGGCTGGCCGAGCGGGCCGAGCGGCTGATCGTCGTGCTGCTCGGCACCCTGCTCGTCGGCCTCGGGCTCGACGGCGCGCTGCCGGTCTGCCTGTGGGTGCTGGCGGCCGCGACCGCGATCACCGTCGTCCAGCGGCTCGTCGAGGTCCGCCGCCAGGCGGCGCTCCCGCTGCCGTGACGGCGGCGACGGCGCGGCTGACCGACGCCGCCTACGCGGGCGGCTGGGCGCTGGTGCAGGCGCTGCCCGAGCCGGTGGCGCAGCGGCTGTTCCGCGCGGGCGCCGACGTCGCCGCCCGTCGCGGCGGCAAGGGCGTCGACCGGCTCAGGCGGAACCTGGCCAGGGTCGCCCCGGACGCCGACCTCGACGCGCTCACCCGCGACGCGCTGCGGTCCTACGCCCGGTACTGGTGCGAGGTCTTCCGGCTGCAGATCACGCCGGTCGAGCGGATCCTGTCGGCCACGACGACCGAGGGCGAGGACGCCTTCCGCGCGGCTCTGGCCGGCGAGCGGGGCGTCGTCCTGGCGCTGCCGCACTCCGGCAACTGGGACCAGGCGGGGGCGTGGTGCGGCGCCACCGGTGCGCCGTTCACCACCGTGGCCGAGCGGCTGAAGCCCGAGTCGCTGTACGACCGGTTCGTCGAGTTCCGCGAGTCGCTCGGCATGGAGGTCCTGCCGCTGACGGGAGGCTCGCGGCCGCCGTTCGAGGTCCTCACCGAGCGGCTCGAGGCGGGCGGGATGCTGTGCCTGATGGCCGACCGCGACCTGTCGGCCCGGGGGATCGAGGTGCAGCTGTTCGGCCGGACGGCGAAGTTCCCCGCCGGTCCGGCGTCACTGTCGCTCAAGACGGGCGCGGTGCTGTTCCCCGTGACCCTGTCGTTCACGGGCGACGCGTTCACGGGCGGCGGGTGGCACATCGTGTTCCACCCGCCGGTCGAGCACACCGACGTCCCGACGATGGCGCAGGACGTCGCCAGCGCCTTCGAGCGCGGGATCGCCGCGCACCCGGCCGACTGGCACATGCTGCAGAAGCTCTGGCTCGAGGACCTGTGACGGCGTGAGGCGCGCATGAGGGTCGGCATCGCCTGCCCCTACACCTGGGACGTCCCCGGGGGAGTGCAGGCGCACGTCCGCGACCTCGCCGACAGCCTGCTCGGGCTCGGTCACGAGGTGTCGGTGCTGACGCCGGTCGACGACCCCGACCAGGCCGACCTCCCGCCGTACGTCGTGCCCGCGGGACGCGCGGTCCCCGTCCCCTACAACGGCTCGGTCGCCCGGCTGGTGTTCGGTCCGCTCTCGCTCGCCCGCACCCGGCGCTGGCTGCGCGAGGGCGAGTTCGACGTCCTGCACGTCCACGAGCCGACCGTCCCCAGCGTGTCCATGCTCGCCACGTTCGCCGCGAGCGGACCGATGGTCGCGACCTTCCACACCGCCACGGCCCGCTCGCGCGCGCTGCAGGTGTTCGGCACCGCGCTGCAGCCGGCCCTGGAGAAGATCACCGGCCGCATCGCCGTCTCGCCCGCCGCACGCAGGGTGGTCGTCGAGCACCTCGGCGGCGACGCCGTGCTCATCCCCAACGGCGTCGACGTCTCCCGCTTCGAGGGGGCCACGCCGCTGCCGGGCCGCCCGACGGGCCCGACCGTGGTGTTCCTCGGCCGCATCGACGAGGGCCGCAAGGGCCTGGCCGTGCTGCTCGAGGCGCTGCCCGAGCTGGTGCGGCGGGTGCCCGACGTCCGGCTGCTGGTGGCCGGACCCGGTGACGCCGACGACGTGCGCGCCGCGGTGCCGGCCAGCCTGCGCGACCGGGTCGAGCTGCTCGGCCTGGTCAGCGACGCCGACAAGGCGCGGGTGTTCGCGAGCGGCCACGTCTACTGCGCCCCGAACACGCACGGGGAGTCCTTCGGCATCGTGCTCGTCGAGGCGATGGCCACCGGCACGCCGGTCGTGGCCAGCGACCTCGAGGCGTTCCGGCGGGTCCTCGAGGACGGCCGCGCCGGCGTGCTCGTGCCGGTGCGCGACGCCGGCGCCCTGGCCGAGGCGCTCGCCGCGCTGCTGCTCGACGAGCCGCGCCGCAAGCAGCTCGCGCAGGCCGCGTCGCTGGCCGTCCGCGCGTACGACTGGAGCACCGTCACCCGTCAGGTGGTCGAGGTGTACGAGACCGTCGCCGCCACCCCGCTCGTGCACGTCGACGTCGACGTCCGCCTGGAGACCCTCGCCGACCTCGACGACTCCGCGGGCGACACCGAGGACGACGCCGGCCGGCTGGTCACGACCCTGCGCCGCTGGCTGTCCGAGCGCCCGCGGCTGCCTGACCGCAGCAAGCCGTGAGGACGCTCGTCTGGGTCGTCGTCGTGGTGGTCCTGGTCGCGATGTACGTGTCCTGGACGGCCGGCCGGCTCGACCGGCTGCACGCCCGGGTCGACGCCGCCGCGGCCGCGCTCGACGCCGCGGTGGTGCGCCGGGCT
>JAOPVV010000024.1 GCA_025966005.1 Frankiales bacterium | reverse complement strand
CGGTCCGGCCGTCGACGGCGCGGACACCGGCGCAGAGGCCCCGCGCCGCCGCCGGCGAGGCGGCCGCGGTCGTGGCAAGGGCAACGGCGACGGCGACGGCTCGGAAGCGCCCGCCGAGCAGGCCTGACCACCGCACTCGGCATCTCGCCGGGTGCTGTGGCAGGGCTGGTGATCGGGCCGCGGGGCAGGGGCGCCGAGGGCACCGCACTCTGACTGGCTCGACGGGCGACTGATCCACCGGTCGAGGGACGCGCCGAGGCCTCGCGCCCAGGGCTACAGGTGAGCCCCGCCGGGTGCCGAAGACGGAGCATGGTGCTGAGGACGGTGGCCGGGGCTCCCACCGGGGAGGACGTCGAGGACCTGCGGTCCTGGCTGCGCGTGCTCGACGGCTCCCCCCAGGTGCACGAGGTCGTCGTGCTCGGCTGCGGCCACCACGAGGACGAGCAGCCGACCTGGTGCTACGTCGAGTCGGACGCCGCGAAGGGCCTGGCCCGGCGGCGCTGCCTGGCCTGCGGCACGAGCGTGTCGCTGCTGGACTCCGAGGAGCGCTGGAGCCACCCGCCGATGCATGCGTGCGGCGGCTGCGGCACGTCGATCGTCGAGCTGGCGGTCGGCCTGAGCGTCCCCGACGGCGAGCACGTCGCATGGGTCGCCGTCGGGGCGCGGTGCGTGGAGTGCGGCCGGCTCGCAGGTCTGACGGACCTGGTCGTCGACCGCACTCCGCTCACCGAGGTGCTGGCGCAGCTCTAGGAGAAGGCTCCCGAGGGCACCGCGTAGATCCCGCCGGGCGGTGGCGGACCGGTCGGCGGGCCCTCGAGCAGCGCCGCCGGGGCCGAGCCGACGTACAGGGTGCCGCGCGTGAACGCCAGGCCGGCGGGGGCGGTGAGCGCCACCGACGTCCAGCTGCCGCCGGAGAGGCGGAACACGCGGCCGGCGACGATCGAGCTCACGTACAGGTCACCGTGGTCACCGACGGCGACGTCCGTCAGCGGCGGGTTGCCGGTGGGGGTGGTCAGCGTCTGGACGATGCGCCCGGTGCGCGGGTCGATCTTCCACAGCTGGCCGGCGGCGAACGCGCCGAGGCCCGACACGTACAGGTAGCCGTCCCTGCCGAGCGCGACGCCGGTCGGCACCGGGTCGCAGCCGATCTTGCCCTGGTTCTCCTCCACCGAGCAGCGCGGCCCGGCGGTGATGAGCGGCAGGCGCGTGAGCACGCCGGCATCGCCGTTCGCGAACACGCGGATCAGCGAGTTGCCCGCCGCGTCCGCGACGATGAAGCCGCCGCGGTAGGACACCAGGTCGTACGGGTTGGACTCGGCGTCGCCGTCCGGCCGCTGGCCGTCCGGGTTGAGCCGGCGCTCGACGCCCAGCAGGTCGACGAGGTCGACCGGGCCGCCGCCGCGCTGGACGCGCGACAGGTAGGTCGGCGCCTGCTCCTCGGGCTCCGCTCCGGTCCCCACCTCGTCGGTGCGGACGACGTACACGCGCTTGCCCTTGACCTCGACCCCGGGCGCGAAGCCGAGGTCGGTGCCGACCGTGGCGGTGCTGGTCGCCCCCCGCTCGTGCAGGTCGACGCGGACGACCGTGCCGGGGAAGGCGTCGGCGACGTACAGCGACTTCCCGCCCGGGCCGGGCACGAGGTGCAGCGGCGCCAGCACCTCGCTCGTGACGAGCACGGGCGAGGTGCCGGACGCCGGACCGCTCTTGGCGGACGCGGGGGCGGCGGCCCCCAGGGAGACGGCCAGCGCCGCGGCGGCGGTCGTCGAGAGCACGCGCAGCGTGCGGGATCTGAAGAGCACAGGAACCCCCTCGGTTCGGACTCTGGTCGTCGAGGGAGGAGCCGAGATACCGGGGCGTGATGCGCGAGCGGGGAAGATACGGCTCGTGCGCCTGCTGCTGACCGCTGACACCCACTGGCCCCGACGGTGCCGGGACCTGCCCTCCCGGCTGTGGGACGAGGTCGACCGGGCCGACCTGGTCGTCCACGCGGGCGACTGGGTCGAGCCGGGACTGCTGGACCTGCTGCAGGAGCGGTCGGCGGCCCTGCTCGCCTGCTGGGGCAACAACGACGGAGACACGCTGCGGGCCCGCCTGCCCGAGGTCGCCCGCGCCACCGTCGGCGGGGTGCGGCTGGCGGTGGTGCACGAGACGGGCCCCGCGGCCGGCCGCGAGGCCCGCGCCGACCGGGCCCACCTTGACGTGGACCTGCTGGTCTTCGGCCACAGCCACGTGCCGTGGGACTCCACGACCCCGGGCGGGATGCGGCTGCTCAACCCCGGCTCGCCGACCGACCGCCGGCGCCAGCCGGTGGGCACCTTCCTCACGCTGTCGCTCGTCGAGGGCGAGGTCCGGGACGTGGTGCTCCACCCTCTGTAGCAAGACGGACGTACGGCTCCGTTGCTACCCTGGCCCGGTGGACGCGACCCGGTGACCCTGCTCGCCGGCGCGTTCGTGGTCCTCGCCGCCTTCCTCACTGCTGCCGTCTCCGGCGTGCTCGGGATGGCCGGCGGGCTGCTGCTGCTCGGCGCCCTGCTGCTGGTGCTGCCGGTCTCGGCCGCCTTCGTCGTGCACGGGCTGCTGCAGCTGGTCAGCAACGGCTGGCGGGCGTATCTGCAGCGGGCTCACGCCCGCTGGGCCACGGTCGGCTGGTACGGCGCGGGCGCGCTGGCGGCCGTCGCGCTCGTCAGCGCCGTCGCCTACGTCCCGTCCCGGCCGCTGACCTACCTGCTGCTCGGCTTCGTCCCAGCGCTCGTCTGGCTCCCGCGGGGCTGGCTGCCGCTGGACGCCGCCCGCCCGTCGCACGCCGCCCTGGCCGGGCTGCTGGTCACCGCGCTGAACCTGGTCGCCGGCGTCGCCGGCCCGCTGCTCGACGTCTTCTTCGTCCGCACCGCCCTCGGCCGCCACCAGGTGGTCGCGACCAAGGCCGCCACGCAGGTCCTGTCGCACGCCGGCAAGGTCGTGGTCTACCTCCCGCTGGTGGCGAGCGGGACCGTGCCGTACGCCGTGGTGCTGCTGGCCGGCCCGCTGTCGATGCTCGGCACCGCGGTCGGCGGACGGGTGCTCGACCGGATGACCGACGCGAGCTTCACCCGCTGGACCCGCTGGGTGGTCACGGCGATCGGGGCGGTCTACCTCGTGCAGGCCGCCGTGCTGGCGTGACCGCCGGGGCGCTGGCTACCGTTCGCCCGTGCTGCACCGCGTCCTCACCCACCCCGTCCTGGCCCACCCGGCCGTCCGCTTCGAGCTGCTCGAGGTCGAGGGCGGTCCGCTGGCGACCCTGCGCCTCGAACCGGCGGAGCGGCGCGACGCCCCGGTGCTGCTGGTGCCCGGCTACACCGGCAGCAAGGAGGACTTCCGGCTGCTGCTCGCGCCGCTGGCCGACGCCGGCCACCCGGTCGTCGCGCTCGACCAGCGCGGCCAGTTCCAGTCCCCCGGGCCGGACGACCTCGGCGCGTACGACGTCGAGGTGCTCGCCGCCGACCTGCTCGCGGTCGTCGACGCGCTCGACGAGGGCCCGGTGCACCTGGTCGGCCACAGCTTCGGCGGGCTGGTGTCGCGCGCCGCCGTGCTGCAGCGCCCGCAGGCCTTCCGCTCGCTGACCCTGATGGGCAGCGGACCGGCCGGGCTGACCGGTCCGCGGATCGCGCTGGTCGGGCTGATGAAGCCGCTGCTCGAGCAGGGCATGCCGGCCCTGGTCGCCGCGATGGACGCCCTGAACGCCGCCGACGCCGGCCACCTCGCCCTCGACGCGTCCGTGCAGGGGTTCCTGCGCGACAGGATGGCCGCGTCCAGCGCGCGCGCCCTGCTCGGCATGGCGGTCGGCCTCGAGCAGGAGCCCGACCGGGTCGACGCCCTGCGCGAGGCGGGCGTGCCGGTCCTCGTGCTGCACGGTGCGGACGACGACGCCTGGTCGCCGGCGCTGCAGCAGGAGATGGCCCGGCGCCTCGGGGCCGAGCACGTCGTCGTCCCGGGCGCCGCGCACTCCCCCGCCGTCGAGCAGCCGGCGACGACCGCCGAGGCGCTGCTGCAGTTCGTCGCCCGCCGCTGACGCTGACCCTCCCCCTTGCGTCCTGCGCCCGGAGCGTGCAGCCGCAACGCCGACCGCAGGACGCAACGGGGCCTGGGGGTCAACCGAAGCCGGGCTCGCCGTCCGGGTGCTCGGGCGGCAGCGCGCCCAGCTCCTGCGGGGTCTGCTCGCCCTGACCGGGCTCCTGCTGCGCCCCGGGGTCGGTCGTGACGACGTCGGGGACCGGCTCGTGGGGCTGAGTCATGAGCCGTCCCTGCCCGCGGACGACTGCTGCGCCACCTCGAACGCCCAGATCGTCGACCCGGTGGCCGCCGGACGCGCACCGTCGGGCCGGCCGGACGCCTGCGCGTGGCCCTGCCCGAAGGACTGCGACTCGCGCCACGCCGTGAAGTCGGCCTCACTGCGCCAGCGGGTGTAGACGAGATAGTCGCTGGTGCCCTCGAGCGGCCGCAGCAGCTCGAAGTGCTCGAAGCCCGGGGCGCTGTCGACGGCGCCCTGGCGGGCGGCGAAGCGCTCCTCGAGCGTGCTGCCGGCGCCCTCGGGGACGGTCAGGACGTTGATCGCGACGTAGGACATGCCGCCGAGGCTAGGGCGTCGCGGCGCGTCGGTCGCGCCAGGACGGGAACGTCCAGCGACCCCACGGAAGAGGAGGACCCATGAGCACTGCACGTGACGTCATGACAGCGGGCGCCGAGAGCCTCGACAGCTCGACGACCGTGCTCGAGGCGGCCAAGCGGTTGGCGTCCGAGGACTACGGCGCCATGCCGATCTGCGACGGCGACCGGCTGCAGGGGATGATCACCGACCGCGACATCGTCGTGAAGGTGCTCGCCGCCGGCAAGGACCCCGCCACCACGAAGGTCATCGACCTCGTCCAGGGCGAGGTCGTGACGATCGGCGCCGACGACCCCGTCGAGGAGGCGGCCCGCACGATGGCCGACCACCAGGTCCGCCGGCTTCCCGTCATCGACGGGACGTCCCTGGTCGGCATGCTCAGCCAGGCCGACCTCGCGCGTGCCGGCGACGACCGGCTGACCGGCGATGCCGTGGAGGGCATCAGCCGCGGCTGATGCCGTCCTGCCGGACGTCCGCCCGTTCGAGGTGTGACGGGGTCTGTTGCGTGGGACCCTCAAGGCGATGACCTCGCAGAGCGACGACGCACCGGACCCGGGCCTCTACGGCCCCGACAGCGTCACCTGGCGGGTCCACGCCGATCCCTCGATGGCTCTGGCCGGCCTTCGTGCGCTGCTGCTCCAGGCGGTGCA
>JAOPVV010000434.1 GCA_025966005.1 Frankiales bacterium | reverse complement strand
CGCCGGCGCCGCCCGCCACGAGCACGTCGCGCCCGTCGAGCGGGCCACCGGAGTACAGGCAGTGCCAGGCGGTCATCGCCGGGATGCCGAGACCGGCACCGACGTCGTAGGACACGCCCTCGGGCAGCGGGACCGCCTGCCGCGACGGCACCACGGTCCACTGCGCAGCGGTGCCCCACCGACGGCCGCGCGCGGCGGCGAACCAGACCCAGACCCGCTCGCCGACCCGGGCCAGGCCGACGCCCTCGCCGACCGCGTCGACGTCGCCCGCGCCGTCCTGGCCCGGGACCTGCAGCCCTGACGGGGCGGTGGAGCTGCGCATCTTCCAGTCGGTCGGGTTGACCCCGGCGACGCGCAGCCGCACGCGGACCTCGCCCGGCCCGGGCTCGGGCGCCTCGACGTCCTCGACGGACAGCACGGCCGAGCTGCCGGTGCTGCGGTAGACGGCGGCGAGCACGCGCTCAGCCCTGCGTGCCGAAGGCGGCGCCGAGGCCGGAGAGGTCGACCGGGCGGCGCGGCAGGTCGCGGTTGCCCTCGGTCATCTGCTTCATCACCTCGAGGGCGGTGAGGATGTGCCGACCCACCTGATCGGCGGGGCGCATCGCGTCGACCGTCACCAGGATGCCGCGCTCGCCGTACCACTCGAGGATCGGGTGGGTGACCTCGTAGTAGAGCTCGAGCCGGCGGCGGACGACATCCTCCTCGTCGTCGGAGCGGCCCTGCTCGGCCCCGCGCTGCGACAGCCGGCGCACGAGCTCGGCGTCCTCGACCTGCAGGTGCAGCGCGACGTCGGCGGTCATGTCGAGCTCGAGGCCGATCTCGTACAGCCGGCGGGCCTGCTCCATCGTGCGTGGGATGCCGTCGATGACGTACCCGGCGCCGCGGGCCTGCTCCATCGCCTCGCGGACCATCTCCAGGACGATCTCGTCCGGCACCAGCTCGCCCCGGTCGAGCAGGTGCTGGACCTGCTGTCCGAGCGGCGTCGCGCGGGCGACGTGGTCGCGCAGCAGGTCACCGGTGGCGATGTGCGGGATGCCGAAGTGCCCGGCGATGACCACGCCCTGCGTCCCCTTGCCCGCGCC
The DNA here is from genome assembly GCA_025966005.1 of Frankiales bacterium. GTDB lineage: Bacteria > Actinomycetota > Actinomycetes > Mycobacteriales > SCTD01 > SCTD01. The sequence continues at coordinate 9,057 of JAOPVV010000434.1, read as the reverse complement.
GGGCGGGGCGATCATGAGCACCTTCACGGGGCAGCCTCCTGGTCGGGGTCCTCACCCCACCACACCGCTCTCACCAGCACGTCAGCACCGTGGTCCCGGGCGTCCGGCCGACCTCGGCCAGCGCCTGCGCGGCGTCGTGCAGGCCGATCTCCCGGGTCACCAGCAGGTGCGGCCGCAGCCTGCCGGCGACGACCAGCGCCAGCAGCCCGGAGTAGGCGTGGGCGGCCATCCCGTGGCTGCCGAGCAGCTCCAGCTCGAGCGCCACGACCCGCTCCATCGGGACCGCCGCGCGTCCCTGGGACGGGGGCAGCAGCCCCACCTGGACGTGCCGGCCGCGGGGCCGCAGGCAGGCCACGGACGCCTCGCATGTGCCGGGGCTGCCCAGGGCGTCGAGCGAGAGGTGCGCCCCGCCGCCGGTGAGCTCGAGGACCGCCGCCGCGACGTCGGTGGTGCGGGCGTCCACGACGTGGGCGGCGCCGAAGGTGCGGGCGAGGGCGAGGGCACCGTCCGAGACGTCGACCGCGACGACCTGCGCGCCGGCGGCCACGGCCACCTGCACGGCCGACAGCCCGACGCCGCCGCAGCCGTGCACCGCCACCCACTCGCCGGGACGCACCCGCCCCTGCTGGGCGACCGCCCGGAAGGCCGTGGCGAAGCGGCAGCCGAGGGCCGCAGCGGTGGCGAACGACAGCGCGTCCGGCAGCGCCACCAGGTTCACGTCGGCGGCCTCGAGCGCGACCAGCTCGGCGAACGAGCCCCAGTGCGTGAAGCCCGGCTGCGTCTGCCGGGCGCACACCTGGTGGTCACCGGCGGCGCACTGCGCGCAGGTGCCGCAGGCGCAGACGAACGGCACCGTCACACGGTCACCGACCTGCCAGCGGCGGACGTCCGCGCCGACCGCCTCGACGGTGCCGGCCAGCTCATGACCGGGCACGTGCGGCAGCCGGACGTCGGGGTCGTGCCCCTGCCAGCCGTGCCAGTCGCTGCGGCAGACACCGGTCGCCCCGACCCGGACCACGACGCCCCCGGCGGACGGCGTCGGGTCGGGCAGGTCGTGCACCTCCAGCGGACCGCCGAAGGCCTCGAAGAGCAGCCCCCTCATGCCTCGTGCAGCATGAGCTGCCGCGCGGCCTCGGTGACCGAGCCCGACAGCGAGGGGTAGATCGAGAAGGTGTGCGCGATCTGGTCGGCGGTGAGGCCGTTCTGCACGGCGAGCGAGATCGGCATGATCAGCTCGCTGGCGTTCGGGGCGACGACGACGCCGCCGAGCACCGTGCCCGAGCCGGGCCGGCAGAAGAACTTCACGAAGCCGTCGGTGATGCCCTGCATCTTGGCGCGGGCGTTGGTGGCCAGCGGCAGCGTCACCGACTGGACGCTCAGCCCGCCCGACTCGACCTGTCCCTGGGTGATGCCGACGGAGGCGACCTGCGGGTCGGTGAAGACGTTCGCCGACACGGTGCCCAGGCGCAGCGGCGAGACGGCCTCGCCGAGCGCGTGCCACATCGCGATCCGGCCCTGCATCGCCGCGACGGACGCGAGCATCAGCACGCCGGTGCAGTCACCCGCCGCGTAGACCCCCGGCTGGCTGGTCCGCGACACCCGGTCGACCTGCACGAACCCCTGCTCGGTGACGGTGATCCCGGCCTCGGTCAGCCCCATGCCCTCGGTGTTCGGGACCGACCCGACGGTCATCAGCGCGTGCGAGCCCTCGACGGCGGTGCCGTCGGTCAGGTGGACGAGCACGCCCTTCTCGGTGCGCTCGACCCGGGCGGCGCGCCCTCGGCGGACGTCCATGCCGCGCCGCTCGAAGACGGTCTGCAGCAGCTCGGCGGCGTCGGCGTCCTCGCCGGGCAGCACCCGCTCCCGGCTCGAGACGAGGGTGACCTCGGAGCCGATCGTCAGGTAGGCGTTCGCGAACTCGGCGCCGGTGACGCCGGAGCCGATGACGACCAGGTGCTCGGGGAGCTCGGTCAGGTCGTAGAGCTGCCGCCAGTCCAGGATCCGCTCGCCGTCGGGCTCGGCGTCCTGCACCACGCGCGGCCGCGCGCCCGTCGCGATGAGCACGACGTCGGCGTCGAGACGCTCGACGTGGCCGTCGGCCGAGGTGACCTCGAGCAGGCGCGGCTCGAGGAACCGCACCGAGCCCTGCACCAGCGTCACGCCCTCGCGCTGCAGCCGGGCGGTGATGTCGCCGGACTGCGCGAGCGCCAGCGCCTTGACCCGCGCGTGCACCTCGTCGACCGCCGTGGTGACCTCGCCGACGGCGTGGACGCCGACGCGCTCAGCCCCTGACAGCGCGGTCATCGCCTCGCTGGTCGCGATGAAGGTCTTGGACGGGACGCAGTCCGAGAGCACGCACTGCCCACCCACCCCGTCGCGCTCGACGAGGGTCACGGACGCCCCCAGCTGGACGGCCACCAGGGCCGCCTCGTACCCGGCAGGTCCTCCGCCGACGATGGCGATGCGTGTCATGCCCCCATCCTCCCCCGGCCCGTCCGGCGTCGTCGACCGGCTCGGCGGCAGGCCCCCGGATAGGGTGATCTCCATGGCGCTCTACGCCGCGTACGGAAGCAACCTGGACCCCGCCCAGATGCACGTGCGCTGCCCCCACTCCCCCGTCGCCGGCACCGGCTGGCTCGAGGGCTGGCGGCTCACCTTCGGCGGCGAGGACCTCGGCTGGGAGGGCTCGCTCGCCACCCTCGTCGAGGCCCCCGGCGAGCACGTCTTCGTCGGGCTGTACGACATGACCGACGGCGACGCGGCCACGCTCGACGCGTGGGAGGGCGCCGACACCGGCCTCTACCGCAAGCTCCGGGTCCGGGTCGCGACGCTCGACGGCGACCGGCTGTGCTGGGTCTACGTGCTCGACGGCTACGAGGGCGGGCTGCCGTCCGCGCGCTACCTCGGGGTGCTCGCCGACGCCGCCGAGGCGGCCGGCGCGCCCGACGACTACGTCCTCGGCCTGCGCTCCCGGCCGTGCAGGTCGTCCGGCAGCTGATCCCCTTCCGACCGCTGGTCGGGGGCGCACGCCTCCACCGGCTGGTCCTCCGGCGGCGGCACGCTGCGCCGGCGCCGTCCCTCCTCGCCGACGACCACGGCCACCGCCAGCACCGTCACGGCGCCGCCGACCAGCGTGGTGCCGCCGACCGCCTCGCCGGCGACCAGCGCCCCGAGCAGCACCGCCACCACCGGGTTCACGTAGGCGTAGGTCGCGACCTGCGACACCGGTGCGACGCCGAGCAGCCAGCTGTACGCCGTGAAGGCCACCAGCGAGCCGAACAGCACCAGGTAGACCAGCGCCAGCGCTGACTCGCCGCTGACCGCGTCGAGGGCGAAGCGCTCGCCCCGCACCAGGCCCGCGATGGCGAGTCCGACGGTGCCGCCGACCATTTGCAGGGTGGAGGTGAGCAGCGCGTCCCGGGGCAGCGGCATCCGGCTGGCGGAGAACGACCCGACCGACCACAGCACGCTCGAGCCGACGACGAGCACCGCCGGCAGCAGCGCGACCCCCTCCGGCCGGGCCCCGGGCAGCAGCAGCACGGCGACGCCGGCGAAGCCGAGGCTCACCCCGAGCAGGGTGCGCAGCGGCGGTCGGTCGCCGGTCGCCGAGCGCAGGAGCACCACCCACAGCGGGACGGCGGCGACCAGCAGGGCGGTCAGCCCGGACGGCAGGTCGTCGTCCTGCGCCAGGCTGACCAGCCCGTTCCCGCCGACGAGCAGCAGCGCCCCGACCAGGACCGCGCCCAGCGCCTCACGACGGGTCGCCCGGAAGGCCGCCCGGCCGCGCCGCAGCCGCAGGAACGCGGCCAGCAGCAGGCCGGCCACGCCGAAGCGCAGGCTGGCCGCCAGCAGCGCCGGCAGGGTCTCGACGACGTAGCCGATGGCCAGGTACGTCGAGCCCCAGACGACGTAGACCAGACCGAGGGCCGTCCACACCCTCCAGGCGGGCGGGCTCACGCCGCAGGCCCCAGGCAGCGGGCCGTCACGCAGCCGACAGGGCCGCGAGCGCCACCCCGACCAGCACCTGGACGGCGACGGCCAGCGAGGCCTCGTCGACGTCGAACGAGCCCTGGTGCAGGTCGTAGGGCCGCTCCTGGCCGGGGGGCTTGACGCCGAGCCGGGCCATCGAGCCGGGCACCCGGTCGAGGTACCAGGCGAAGTCCTCGCCGCCCAGCGACTGCAGGGTCGGGACGGCGGCGCTGCTCCCGAGGGCGCCGCGGACGGCCGCGGTGAACAGGGCGGTCGCCGCGCTGTCGTTGACCACCGGCGGGACGCCCCGCTGGTAGCGGACCTCGGCGTGCGCGCCGTACGGCAGGACCAGCCCGTCGACGACGCGCTGCACCATCGTCGGGGCGTCGTGCCAGGCGTCCTTGTCGAGCACGCGCAGCGTCCCGCGCAGGGTCCCCGTGCGCGGGATCGCGTTGGCCGCGGTGCCGGCCGCCACGTGGCCCCAGACCAGGCACATGCCGGCGCGCGGGTCGACCAGGCGCGACAGGACGTCGGGCAGCCCGGTCGCCACGGTCGCGAGGACGTGCACGAGGTCGACGGTGTTGTGCGGCCGCGACGTGTGGCCGCCGGGGCCGGTGAGGACCACCTCGAGGGCGTCGGCCGCCGCCGTGATCGGTCCGGACTTCAGCCCGACGCGACCGACCTCGAGCGTCGGGTCGCAGTGCAGGCCGAACGCCGAGGACACGCCGTCCATCCAGCCCTCGCGCAGGACGTCGAGCGCCCCGCCGGGCATCTTCTCCTCGGCCGGCTGGAAGACCAGCCGGACGGTGCCGGACAGCTGGTCGGCCGCCTCGGCCAGGGCCAGGCCGGCGCCGAGCACGGCGGCGGTGTGCACGTCGTGACCGCAGGCGTGGCAGACGCCCGGCACCGTCGAGCGGTAGGGCACGAGCTTCTCGTCCTGCAGCGGCAGCGCGTCGATGTCGGCCCGCAGCACGACGACCGGGCCGGGCCGGCCGACGTCGCAGACCAGCCCGGTGCCGCCCTCGAGGACCTTGGGCGCGAGCCCCGCCTGGGTGAGGCGCTCGACGAGCAGCGCGGTGGTGCGGTGCTCCTCGTTGCCGAGCTCGGGGTGGGCGTGCAGGTCGCGACGGACCGCGACCAGCTCGTCGGCGCCGCGGAACAGCCAGGCCTCGGCGACGCCGCTGCGCACGGACCGGTCGGTCACGGGGCGCCCCCGGGGCGGCCGCAGGCGAACTCGGCGAGCAGGCTGTCGACGACGGCGGTCAGGTCGCCGCCGGACGCCGCGGCGACGGCGCGCTGGCGCTGGTAGGACGCGCCGCTCTCGAGCACCTGCTCCACATGGTCGATCTCGGCCGAGCAGCCGAGCCGGTCGGCGGTGGAGCGCAGGTCGCTGACCAGCTCGCGCAGGGCATCACGGACCGGCTGCACGCCGTCCTGGCCGACGATGATCTCGGCGTCGAGGCCGTAGCGGGCGGCGCGCCACTTGTTCTCCTGCACGACCCAGCGACGGGGGGTCGGCAGCGTGTAGCCCTTGTCGAGCTCGCGGTCGAGCAGGTCGACCAGGCACTGCGACAGCGCGGCCACCATGCCGACCTCGGCGATCGTGGGGAGCCCGTCGCAGATGCGCAGCTCGACGGTGCCGTACGTCGGGTGCGGGCGGATGTCCCACCACACCTCCTTGATGGAGGCGATGGTGCCGGTCTTGATCAGGGTCTCCATGTAGGTCTCGAACTGCGCCCAGTCGGCGAGCTGGTGCGGCAGGCCCGCCGTCGGCAGGCCCTCGAAGACCTTCGAGCGCGCGGACGCCAGGCCGGTGTCGCCGCCGACCCAGTAGGGCGAGCTCGCCGACAGCGCCAGGAAGTGCGGCATGTAGGCGCTCAGCGCGTTGACGATCGCGATCGCCTTGTCCGGCGAGCGGACGCCGACGTGGACGTGGACGCCGAAGATCTGCATGCGGCGGGCGAGCCACTGCATGTCCTCGACGAGCTTGGAGTAGCGCGGGTCGCCGCTGATCTGCTGCGTCTGCCAGTCGGTGACCGGGTGGGTGCCCGCGCACATCAGCCCGAGGCCGCGCTCGTGCGCCAGCGGGACCAGCTGGGAGATCGTCGACGACAGGTCGGCCATCGCCTCGGGGACGGTCGTGCAGACGCCGGTGATGACCTCGATCGTCGACTGCAGCAGCTCGTGCTTGGCCGTCGCGTGCTCGCCGTCAGGGCTCAGCCGCTCGAGGATCTCGTTGGCGCCGCTGGTCAGCTGGCGGGTCTCGCGGTCGACCAGCTGCAGCTCCCACTCGACGCCGAGGCTCGACGTCGGTGAGGAGTGGAACGGGATCTGCACGAGCTCTCCTCCGGCGGGGTCAGACGGACCCTACCCAGCGCGCGCCCGGCGCCCGGGAGACCGGACCGGCTCTAGAAGAACTCCTGCGGCTTGTAGACGCCCCACACCTCGCGCAGCGCGCCGCAGACCTCGCCGACGGTGGCGAGCTCCTTGAGCGCGGTGCGCATCGGGTACAGCACGTTGTCCGAGCCCTGGGCGGCGACCTTGAGCTGGGCCAGCGCCTCGTCGACGGCCGCCTGGTCGCGCTTGTCGCGCAGCAGGCGCAGCCGCTCGCGCTGGTCGGCCTCGATCGAGGGGTCGACGCGCAGGGGCTCGTAGCGCTCCTCGCTCTCGCTGCGGTAGCGGTTCAGGCCGACGACCACCCGCTCGCCGGAGTCGATGCCGAGCGCGAACGAGTAGGCCGACTGCTCGATCTCGCTCTTCTGGAAGCCCTTCTCGATGGCCGCGACCGCGCCGCCCATCTCCTCGACCTGCGCCATGAGCTTCAGCGCGCCGGCCTCGACCTCGTCGGTCATGGCCTCCATCACGTACGAGCCGGCGAACGGGTCGACGGTCGCGGTGACGTCGGTCTCGTACGCCAGCACCTGCTGGGTGCGCAGCGCGAGGGTCGCGGCCTTGACGGTCGGCAGCGCGATGGCCTCGTCGAAGGAGTTGGTGTGCAGCGACTGCGTCCCGCCGAGCACGGCCGCGAGGCCCTGGACGGCGACCCGGACGAGGTTAACCTCGGGCTGCTGGGCGGTGAGCTGCACGCCCGCGGTCTGGGTGTGGAAGCGCAGCATCAGCGACTTGGGGTCCTTGGCGCCGAACTCCTCCTTCATGACCCGCGCCCAGATGCGCCGGGCGGCGCGGAACTTCGCGACCTCCTCGAGCAGCGTCGTGCGGGCGACGAAGAAGAAGGCCAGCCGGGGCGCGAAGTCGTCGACGTCCTGGCCGCTGGCGACCGCCGCACGGACGTACTCGATGCCGTCGGCGAGGGTGAAGGCGATCTCCTGCGTGGGCGTCGCCCCGGCCTCGGCCATGTGGTAGCCGGAGATCGAGATGGTGTTCCACTTGGGCATCTCGGTGCGGCAGTAGCCGAAGATGTCGGTGATGAGCCGCAGCGACTCCTTCGGCGGGTAGATGTAGGTGCCGCGCGCGATGTACTCCTTGAGCACGTCGTTCTGGATCGTGCCGGTGAGCTGGTCGGCCGCGATGCCGTTCTCCTCCGCGACGAGCGCGTAGAGCAGCAGCAGCACCGAGGCCGGCGCGTTGATCGTCATCGACGTCGAGACCGTGTCGAGCGGGATCTGGTCGAACAGGATCCGCATGTCCTCGAGCGAGTCGATCGCCACGCCGACCTTGCCCACCTCGCCGCTGGCGATCGGGTCGTCGCTGTCGTAGCCCATCTGGGTCGGCAGGTCGAAGGCGACCGACAGCCCGCCGGTGCCCTGGGCGACGAGGTGGCGGTACCGCTCGTTGCTCTCCTTGGCCGTCCCGAAGCCGGCGTACTGCCGCATCGTCCAGGGACGGCCGGTGTACATGGACGCGTAGACGCCGCGCGTGTACGGGTACTGCCCCGGCTCGCCGAGTCGCTCGGGCAGGCCGGGGGCGACGTCGTCGGGCCCGTACAGGGGCGCGATCTCGAAGCCGGACTCGGACGCGCGCGCCATGACGGGCCTGCTCTCGTAGACGGGGTGCTGCTGCCGATGCTAGAGCCGCGCTCCCGAGCGGTCGCGCCCCCCTCGGCGCAGGCGTACGAGCAGCGCCGCTGGGGGTAGACAGGGACGGTGACCGACGAGCAGAGGCTGGTGGCCGGGCGGTACCGCCTGCTCTCCCCGCTCGGCTCGGGGGGCATGGGCACCGTCTGGCGCGCCGAGGACGTCCTGCTCGGCCGCGAGGTGGCCGTGAAGGAGGTCACCTTCCCGCGCGGGCTGAGCGACGAGGACCGCGAGGTGCTGCGCGAGCGCACCCGTCGGGAGGCCCGTGCCGCCGCCCGCCTGGACCACCCGAGCGCCGTCACCGTCTACGACGTCGTCGAGGAGGACGGCTCCCCGTTCCTGGTGATGGAGCTGGTCGAGGCGCGCACGCTCTCCCAGGTGGTCCGCGCGGACGGGCCCCTCACCCCGCAGCGCACCGCGCAGGTCGGCCTCGCGCTGCTCGGGGCGCTCGAGACCGCGCACTCGCAGGGGATCGTGCACCGGGACGTGAAGCCGGGGAACGTGCTGCTCATGGCCGAGAAGGAGGGGGCCGCCGGACGGGTCGTCCTCACCGACTTCGGGATCGCCTCCTCCCCCGGCGACTCCAGCATCACCAGCACCGGTCTTCTCCTGGGCTCGCCGTCCTACATCGCTCCGGAGCGTGCGCGCGGCCAGTCCCCCGGTCCGGCCTCCGACCTGTGGTCGCTGGGTGCGACGCTGTTCACCGCCGTCGAGGGCCGGCCCCCGTACGACGGCGGCGAGCCGCTGCTGACCGTTACCGCCGTCGTCACCGGCGAGCACGAGCCGTTCGTCGCCGCCGGCCCGCTCGTGCCGGTGCTCGAGGGCCTGCTCGAGCGCGACCCCGAGCACCGCCTCACCGCGGCCCAGGCCCGGGCCGCGCTGCTGCCGATCGCCGAGCGCTCCCGGGTCTTCGCTGCCCCGTCACCGTCGCCGGCCGCCGAGCGGCGCACCGAGCGGACCACCGCGATGTTGATGACGGAGGTCCGGTCCGCCGCGGCGGCGCGCCCCGTCCCCGGTCCCGAGGTCGGTCCCGAGGCGCCGCTGCCGCCGGTCC
>JAOPVV010000417.1 GCA_025966005.1 Frankiales bacterium | reverse complement strand
CGGTCGCCTGCACGGCCGCCACGGAGCTGGCGCAGGCCGCCTCGTCGAGGTCGAGCACGCCGACGTCGTAGCCGTCCTGGGCCAGCCGCAGCACGATCGCGGCCCCGATGCCCCGCGCGCCTCCGGTGACCAGCGCGGTCCGCGCAGCACCCGGCCGGGTCATGCCACGCCCAGCCGCTGCGCTGCCATCTCGGCCAGCAGGAACTTGCGGGGGCGCCCGCTCGCCGTCGACGGGATCTGGTCAGCGGCGATCGGCAGCACGTGCTTGGGCACCTTGAACCTCGCCACCCGCTCGGCGCACCAGCCGATGAGTTCGTCCTCGGTGGCGCTCGCGCCGGGCTTGAAGACGACGTACGCCACGCCCACCTCGCCCATGCGCTGGTCCTTGAGCGGCACGATGTGCGCCTGCGCGACCGAGGGGTGGGTCGTCAGGACGTCCTCGACCTGCTTGGGGACGACCTGCTCGCCGCCGCAGCGGTAGACGTCCTTGTTGCGCCCGACCAGCGTCAGGTAGTCGTCGTCGAGCCTGCCGAGGTCGCCCGTGCGCAGCCAGCCGTCGGCCGTGAACGCCGCGGCGGTCTCCTGCGGCTTGTCGTAGTAGCCCGGCGTCACGCCCGGACCGCGCACGAGCAGCTCGCCGACGGAGCCGGGCGGCAGGTCCTCACCCGTCTCGGGGTCGATCACCTTGTAGACCGCCAGCCGGTTCCCGAGCGCGGGGTCACCGGCGACGCCGACGTCGCGCAGCCGGCCGTTGGTCGTCAGCAGCTTGTCCCGGGGGTCGTCCGGGCGGGTCACGGTCGTCGAACCGGTGGTCTCGCTCATGCCGTAGCCGGTGGTGACCTCCTCGGGCTGGAGCAGCTCGAAGATCTCGTCCCAGATCCCGGCCGGGGACTGGCCACCGGACGAGATCACGGCGGTGAGCGAGGACAGGTCGTGGTCGCCCTGCCGCGCGGCGTCGAGCACGCCCAGCGTCATCACCGGGATGAGCAGCACGTCGTCGGCCCGGTGGCGCTCGATGCCGCGCAGCGTCTGCATCGGGTCGAACACCAGCTGCGGCACGATGGACCCGCCGACGAACAGCACGGCGAGCAGCCCCTCGAGGTAGCCGTACACGTGGTACATCGGCAGCGAGAACAGCACGCGGTGGCCCGGCTGGAACGCGCGGCCGTACGCGCTGCCATACGCAGTCCGCAGCAGCATGTCGTGCGTCAGCAGCACGCCCTTGGGATCGCCGGTCGTGCCGGAGGTGTAGAGCACGTCCGCCGGTGAGTCCGGGTCGGACGCGGCCACCGGCTGCCAGCCCTCGGCGGTCGCGCCGAGCTCCTGCACGGTCGTCGCGGCGGGCCGCCCGCCCTCGGGCGAGGTGGGGAGCACGACCACCTTGCGCAGCCGCGGGAAGGCGTCGCCGCCGCCGCCGGACTCCCAGCCGGGCGCGAGCTCGTCGAGCATCCCGAGGTAGTCGAGGTTGCGGAAGCGGTCCATGGTCACGAGCAGGACGGCGTTGGACTGCCGAACGACGTAGCCGAGCTCGTCGCGGCGGTTGAGGAAGTTGATGGGGATGCACACGGCGCCCGCTCGCGAGATGGCGTACTTCACCGCCACGAACTCGGGGTAGTTCGCCATCATCAGACCCACGTGGTCGCCGGGCTGGACGCCGGCCTGCACGAGCCCGTGGGCGAGCCGGACGGACCACTCCTGCACCTCGCGGTAGGTCCAGGACCGCTCGTCGGTGACCACGTACGGGTCGTCCGGGAACTCCCGCGCGGCCTCGTCGAGCGCCGCGTCGATCGTCCGGGGGACCCAGCGGGGGAAGCGCGCCTCGAGCGCCGCCTGCCGCTCGTGCACGGGCCTGAGCATGGGTGCCTCCTCCTGCGACGCAGGCCGCCGGGTGCGGCGCGGTCTCGTCCACCTGACCGAGATCGCTCAACGTAGGCGTTGACCAGAGCCGGCGCAAGGCCCCTGCAACCCATGTCAACGAAGGCGTTGACGGGTGCCGGAGCCGCCGCTACGTTGCTGACGAGGAGGTGCCGCAGTGACGGACGCAGTGGCTGATCGGGTCGACGTTGTCGTGGTGGGTGCAGGCTTCGCGGGTCTCCGCAACCTGCACACGTTGCGCGGACGAGGCATGTCGGTAGCGGTGCTCGAGGCAGGCAGCGACATCGGCGGGGTGTGGTTCTGGAACCGCTACCCCGGCGCGCGCTGCGACGTCGAGAGCTACGACTACTCGTACTCCTTCTCCGAGGACCTGGAGCAGGAGTGGCGGTGGAGCGAGCGCTACGCCACCCAGCCGGAGATCCTGCGCTACATCAACCACGTGGCGGACCGGTTTGACCTGCGCAGGGACGTGCACCTGCACCAGCGCATGACGGAGGCCACCTGGGACGAGCAGACCAGCCGCTGGGAGGTGCTCACCGAGTCCGGCGACCGCTGGAGCGCACGGTTCCTCGTCATGGCGACCGGTCAGCTGTCGACGACCAAGCTGCCCGAGCTCCCCGGACAGGAGCGCTTCCCCGGCGAGATCTACCACACCGGCCAGTGGCCGCACGAGCCCGTCGACTTCCGCGGCAAGCGGGTCGGCATCATCGGCACCGGCTCGTCAGGCATGCAGATGATCCCGTTGGTGGCCCAGGAGGCGGGGCACCTCACCGTGTTCCAGCGGACGGCCAACTTCAGCGTCCCGGCGACGAACGCCTTCCTCAGCGACGAGCGCGACGCCGAGGTCAAGGCCACCTACCGCGACCGCCGGGAGAAGGCGCAGAACTCCCCGAGCGGGCTGGGCTTCGTGCCGAGCAAGCAGTCCGCGCTGGACGCCACGCCCGAGGAGCGGCGCGAGCACTACGAGTACGCCTGGACCCGGATGGGCTTCGGGTTCGCCCTGGCCTACTACGACCTGCTGCGCGACCAGCGGGCGAACGACACGGCGGCGGACTTCATCCGCGAGAAGATCGGCGAGCAGATCGAGGACCCCGCGGTCCGCGAGAAGCTGCTGCCCCGCGGCTTCCCGTTCGCCGCGAAGCGCCCGTCCGTCGACAGCGGCTACTTCCCGACGTTCAACCGCGACAACGTCACGCTGGCGGACATCAAGGAGCACCCGATCGCGGGGATCACCGAGACGGGAATCCAGACCACGGGTGCGTCCTACGAGCTCGACATGATCGTGTTCGCGACCGGCTTCGACGCGCTCACCGGCTCGCTGCTGCGCCCGACCATCACGGGTCGCGGCGGCCAGACGCTCAGGCAGAAGTGGTCCGCAGGACCGGTGACGCAGCTCGGTCTGCAGGTGAACGGGTTCCCGAACATGTTCATCATCGCCGGACCGGGCAGTCCCTCCCTACTGAGCAACGTGCTGCTGTCCACCGAGCAGCACGTGGACTGGATCGCCCAGCTCTTCGACCACATGCGGGAGAACGACCTGGATGTGGTCGAGGCCGCCGCCGAGGCCGAGCAGAAGTGGGTCGCGCACGTCAACGAGCGAGCCCAGGAGACCCTCTACCCGTCGGCTCCCTCGTACTACAACGGCGACGAGATCCCCGGCAAGCCAAGGGTGTTCATGCCCTACGTCGGCGGGGTCCGCGGCTACCGGCGCATCCTCGAGCAGGTCGTCGCCGACGGCTACGAGGGCTTCGAGTTCAGTCGCGCCGCAGAGCGCTCCGAGGCGCACGCCTGACGGACGGCGCCCGCCGTCGCACCTGCGCCGCCGGCACCGGGCACGGCCCGGGCAGCCCCACGCACCACCCACGTTCGCCCCACCCGCGACTCCCCAGGAGGACGAGAACCATGACGACGACCAGGAACGGCGCCCCTCCCGTCGAAGGCGTGATCACGCGCGACACCCCCGTCGGGTACGAACTGGTCGGCGTCAAGAAGAAGGCCGCCATCCAGCTCATGGGGTCACGGCTGTGGGGTCGCTTCAACCCGAACCACTGGGACCCGGTCTACGCCGCGGAGACCGGTCTGGACGCGCCCATCCAGACCGGGGAGATGTCGACGGCGTACATCGCGGAGATGTGCGTGAACCACTTCGGCCGCAACTTCTTCGTCGGCTCGCAGATGAACTGCAAGTACGTCGCGTCCACGCTGGCCAACGAGGTCATCACGACCTACGGCGTGGTGCGCGAGAAGACCCCCAAGGGCGGCGGCTTCCGGTTCAAGGTCGAGGTCTGGGCCGACAACGACGACGGACAGCGCAAGACCGTCGGGTGGGTCGAGGCCGATGTCGACGTCTGAGCCGCAGCAGCACCCGACCATGACGCTCCCCAGCGAAGGGCTCCCCCAGTGACCTCCACCCGGCCGGCGACCGACGACCTGCGTCCCATGACCGAGATCCAGGTCCAGCAGACGCGCGACTTCGTCGACAGCCTCAACGAGAAGTCGCAGACCTACTGGGACATGGTGACGGTCGGGGACGAGCTCTCCCGCGACCTGCACCTCACGCCCGAGCTGGTCATCCTCTACGCCGACGGCGTCGAGGACTACAACCCCTGGTACGAGGGGTGGCTCATGAACCGCTGGCACGTCGAGGGCGAGTCGCCGTTCGGTCCGGCCATCGTGCCGCCGATGCTCGTCTCGCACTTCGTGCTGTCGGTGCAGTTCGACCACACCAAGCCGTTCGCCATCGGGACGATCCACACCTCGCACGAGTCGCAGCTGTTCGCGCCGATCCCCGTGGGTGCGACGGTGCGCATCCACACCAAGGCGATCGACAAGTTCGTCAAGCGCGAGCGGCGCTACGTCCGTCACGAGGTGACGGTCACCGACGTCGAAACAGGCACGTTGTACTTCACCGAGACCCGCGACAACCTCTCCCGCTGAGATCCGAGGACATCACGTGGCCGTCATCGAGGACCCAGTGACCGAGCAGGTGCCGGTGGCGGAGGACCTGTTCCGGGTCACCGCGGACGGCGCCGCCCTCGTCGGGACGAGGTGCACCGGTTGCGGCACGCACTACTTCCCGAAGAGCCTGAGCTGCCGCAACCCGCGGTGCGAGGCCAAGGCCGTGGAGCAGGTCGACCTCGGCCGGAGCGGCCGCCTGTACAGCTACACCGTGCAGGCCTACCGGCCGCCGGCGCTGTTCCGCACGGACTCCTGGGCGCCCTACGCGATCGGCCTGGTCGAGCTGCCCGAGGGCCTGCGCGTGCTGGCGATGCTCGTCGGCAGCGAGCTCAGCGACCTCCGGATCGAGATGCCGCTGGAGCTCGCGGTCCACGTCCTGTACCGCGACGACCAGGGACGTGACGTCGTGACCTACGCGTACGCGCCGCCGGCTGGAGGAGGAGCATCATGAGGCCCGTCTACGTCCTCGGCGTGGGAGCGCACCCGTGGGGGAAGTTCCCGGACAAGCCGCAGCTGCAGCTGGCGATCGAGGCCTTGACGGCCGCGATCGCCGACGCGGGCGTCGGCTGGCGCGACCTCGAGGGCCTGGTCGCCGCCAGCTCGCGCTTCGAGGGTGGCATGGGTTGGGGCCTGCACGCGAACGAGGTCATGCAGGCGGTCGCCGAGACCGGTGCGCCCGCCATCAACGTCGGCGGCGGGTGCGCGGCCGGCGGCATCGCCGTGCACACGGCTGCCTCGATGGTCGCGAGCGGGGAGTGCGAGGTCATCGCCGCGCTCGGCGCCGAGCGGATGCCGAAGGGCTTCATCCCCCGCCCGCCCGGTATCCCGGACGACATCACCGACACGGACTTCCTGCGCTGGGTGGCCGTCGGTGCCACGAACCCCGCCTACTGGGCGCTCGAGGCACGTCGTCGCATGCACGACTTCGGCACGACGGCGGAGACGTTCGCGATGGCCTCGGTGCTGATGCACCAGAACGCCGTCGGCAACCCCCTGGCGCGCTACCGCACCGCGTGCACGGTGGACGACGTCCTGCGCTCGCCGACGGTCAGTGACCCGCTGCACCTGCTGGAGATCTGTGCGGTCAGCGACGGCGCCGCCGCCGTGGTCCTCGGCTCTGAGGCACAGGCCCGACGGCTCGGCGGCCCGCTGGTGCAGGTGGCCGGTTCGGCCATCGCCACCGGGCAGTTCGGCGACCCTGCGGTGCGCATCCCGACCGTGTCGATGAACGCCGACACGTCGGTGCAGCACACGAGCGAGGTGGGCGGCGCGGTTTCGGCGGCTCTGGCCGCGGCGGGCATGGGCACCAGCGACGTCGATCTGCTGGAGATGGCGGACAACAGCGCCTGGCACGTCCTGGCCTGGCCGGAGCAGTTCGGCTTCCTCGAGCCGGGGCAGGCCGACTGGATGATCGAGCACGGCGAGCTGGGCATCGAGGGCAAGCTGCCGATCAACCCGAGCGGCGGCTTCCTGTCCTTCGGCGAGGCGACGACCGCTCAGGGCGTCCTGCAGGTCTGCGAGCTCACCTGGCAGCTGCGCCAGCAGGCCCAGGGCCGCCAGGTCCCCGGGGCCAAGGTCGGCCTGTCGGCCGTGCTGGGCCTGGGCGCGAACGGCGCCTCCGTGGTGCTGAAGGCCTGACGGCGCCGGCCTGCCTGACCCGTGTGCCTGCCTGACCCGTGACCCCGGTCAGGCAGGCACACCCGCGTCACCGACGATGGCCGGGACCAGCGCGGCGGTGAGCTCGTCGGCCTGCGACATGACGGCATCCATCCACCAGAAGCCGTGGGCGGCGCCCCGGATCTCCAGCAGCCTCACCGGCACACCGGCGCCGCGCAGGCGCTCGGAGTACGCGACGCCCTCGTCGTGCAGTGGGTCGAGCTCGGGCACGACGATCGTCGTCGCCGGCAGACCGGCGAGGTCGGGTGCGTGCAGCGGAGCGGCTGCCGGGTCGCGTGCGTCCGCAGGGCCGCGCAGGTAGTGGTCCCAGAACCAGTCGAGCTCGCGGCGGGTCATGAGGGGACCGTCGGCGAACGTCCGGTAGGACGCGAAGTCGGTGGTGCTGGACGGTGCCAACGTCGGGTACAACAGCACCAGGGCGGCCAGGACGGCGCCGCCCTCGTCGCGGAGCACCGCAGCGGCCGCGGCGGCGAGGCCGGCGCCGGCGCTGTCGCCGAGCAGCACCAACCGGTCCGACCCTCCGAGGTCGGCCGCGTGCCGTGCCACCCACCGCACGGCGCGCACGCAGTCCTCCAGCGGGCCGGGGAACTTCGTCTCCGGCGCCCGCCGGTAGTCAACCGACACGACGATGCACGGGGCCGCGTTGGCCAGGGCCCGGCACGGCGCGTCCGCGGCCTCCAGGCTCCCCAGCACGAAGCCGCCGCCGTGCAGGTACACGACCACGGGCAGCGGCCCGTCGGCGTCGGGCACGTACACCCGGCCCGGCACGTGCCCGCCGTCCCCGTCCATCTCGACGTCCCGGACGGAAGCGACGTCCTGGGGCGGCTTCTGGAGCCGGGTGACGCCCTCCAGCATGGCGCGGGCCTCCGGCACGCTGAGGGTGTCGTAGGTCGGGACCCGCGCCCGCGTGAACCGCGCGACGAGAGCGACGACGTCGGGGTGCGGCACCGGCCGTGTCACCGGCACCGGCTCACCGGGCCGCGCGACGAGCCCGTCCAGCAGCATGCTCGCGTACTCCTCGCCGATCTCGCGGGCCTGGACCAGGGAGGTCTCCGGGTTGAACCAGCGGTGCGTCCAGCTGACGATCCCCATCAGGCCGAAGGCGACCACCCGGGCATCGAGGACCGGCCGCAGGCTTCCGTCGTCGACGCCCTGCTGCACGATCGCCTGGACGGCGGCCTCGTAGCGCCGGTTGACGCCACGCAGCTCGGCAGCCCAGCCCTGCCGCTCCTCTGAGACGTGACTGAGGTTCTGCTGCAGGTACACGTAGAGGAACGGGTAGTTGTCGGAGTAGGAGCGCATCAGCGACAGGACGAGCGTGCGCAGCTTCGCCGGTGCCGCCGCGGCGGACGCCGCGATGCGCTCGGCCTCGACCGTGTTCGCCTTGACCAGCTCGGTGACGATCTCGTCGAAGATCTCGTCCTTGCTGCTGACGTAGAAGTAGAGCGAGGCCCGGTCGACCCCGACGGCCTCGGAGACGTCGGCCAGCGTGGTGGCCTGGTACCCCTTCTGCCGGAAGATGGTCGCCGCGGCCGCGACGATCTCCGACCGGCGACGGGTGTAGGCCTCGCCGCTGCGGTCGCGTGCAGCGGCCCGGCGTCTGCTGATGCTGCTCTGCGCACGCTCGCCCTCGGCACGGCTCGCCACGTCGACCACCCTCCCTCGCTCGTCCTGCGTTCGTCCTGACCGCACCGGAGCACGACGGACCGTGCCGCGATCCGACACGTCGCGACCGGAGGACCGGTGCGTGAGCGGGACAGCGACCGCGACCGACCGTGGCGCACCGCCGGCGGCTGCCGGCGGTGCGCACCGGTCAGTAGTCGGCGTCGTCGAACAGCACCAGGCCTCGGATGTTCGCGCCGGAGTTCATGTCGGCGTAGCCCTGGTTGATCTCCTCGAGCTTGTACGTCCGGGTGACCAGCTCGTCCAGCTTGAGCGCGCCCTCCATGTAGTGGCGCAGCAGGTTCGGGATGTCGTAGCGCGGGTTGGCACCACCGAAGATCGCCCCCTGCAGCCGCTTCTGCTGCATGGTGAACATGAACAGGTTCAGCTGCACGTCGGTCTCGGTGAGCGAGCCCATGCCGGTGACGACCGTCGTGCCGCCCTTGGCCGACAGGGCCACCGCCTCCTCGATGTGCTCGCCGCGGATGCGGCCCACCGAGATGACGACCACGTCGGCGCCGCGGCCCCAGGTGATCTCGGTGAGCGGCTCGAGCGCCTCGGCCATGCTCGCGTAGCTGTGCGTGGCCCCCATGCTCTTGGCGAACTCGCGCTTGAACGGGACCGGGTCGACCGCCACGATGTAGCGCGCGCCGGCCATCCGGGCACCCTGCACGGCGTTCTGGCCGATCCCTCCGCAGCCCACGACCACGACGGTGTCCCCGGGCTTGACCCCGCCGGCGTAGACCGACGAGCCCCAGCCGGTCGTGACGCCGCAGCCCACGAGAGCGGCCTTCTCGAGCGGGATGTCGTCGAGGATCTTGATGGCTGCGGACTCGTGCACCGTGACGTACGGGCTGAACGTCCCGAGCAGGCACATCGGCGACGCCGGCTTGCCTCCCACGTGGATGCGGTTGGTGCCGTCGGCGATGCCGCGACCGGTGAGCAGCAGCGCTCCGAAGTCGCACAGGTTCTGGTGGCCGGTGGCGCACGACGGGCACCGCCCGCACGACGGGATGAAGCCGAGCACGACGTGGTCGCCCTCCTGGACGCTGGTCACGCCCGGCCCGACCTTCGTGACCACGCCGGCACCCTCGTGCCCGCCGATGAACGGCCAGTCGCCCGGCTCGACCATGGGCAGGTCACCCACGCGGACGTGCTCGTCGGAGTGGCACAGGCCCGACGCCGCGAGGCGCACCTGCACCTCCCCTGCGACGGGGTCGCCGAGCTCGACCTCCTCGACCTGCCAGTCCTGGTTGGGACCCCAGAGGACTGCTGCCTTCGTCTTCATGCTGCTCCTGCTCTCTGTTGAGGCTGTGTGCGGGGACGGACGTCAGACCTGGATGGCCTTGGTCTCCAGGTACTCCTCGATGCCGGCGGCGCCGGCCTCGCGGCCGAGCCCGGACTGCTTGTAGCCGCCGAACGGTGCGGCCGGGTTGAAGGCCCCGCCGTTGACCTGCACCTGGCCGGCCCGCAGCAGCCTGGCCACCCGCAGGGCGCGGTCCTGGTCGCCGGACCACACGGCCGCGGCCAGGCCGTACACGGTGTCGTTGGCGATGCGGACCGCCTCGTCCTCGTCGGAGTACGGCAGGATCGCCAGGACCGGACCGAAGATCTCCTCGCGGGCGATCGTCATGTCGTTGTCGACGTCGGAGAAGACGGTCGGCGTGACGAAGTAGCCGCTGCTGCGGCCGGAGTCCAGCCCACCGGTGATGACGCGGGCGCCCTCGTCGATCCCCTTCTGGATGTAGCCCAGGACCTTCTCCTGCTGGACCTTGCTGACCAGCGGGCCGAGCACCGTGCCCTCCTCGTCCCAGGCACCGATCGCGTAGGTGTCGACGATCCGCTTGGCGACCTCCTCGGCCTCGGCCAGCCGCCCGGCCGGGACCAGGACGCGGGTGAGGGCGGTGCAGGCCTGACCGCAGTTGAGCCCGATGCTGTTGGCCAGCCCGCCCGAGATGGCGGCCTCCATGTCGGCGTCGTCGAGCACGACGCTCGCGGACTTGCCGCCGAGCTCGAGCGCGACCCGCTTGACGGTGCCCGCCGCGACCTCGGCGATCCGCTTGCCGGCGCGCGTCGAGCCGGTGAAGGAGACCATGTCGACCTGCTCGTGGGCGACGAGGGCCTCGCCGACGACCTGGCCGAGGCCGCTGACCAGGTTGAACACGCCCGGCGGCACACCGACCTCGTCGAAGATCGCCGCGAGGGCGTGGACCAGCAGCGGCGCGACCTCGGACGGCTTCACCACGACGGTGCAGCCGGCGGCGAACGCGGCCGCGACCTTCAGGGCCACCTGGTGGGCCGGGAAGTTCCAGGGCGTGATGCAGGCGACGACCCCGATCGGCTCCTTGACGATCAGGGAGTTGCCGACCTGCTCGCCGTCGAAGCGGTAGGAGCGGGCCAGGTCGGCGTAAAAGCCGAAGTTGAAGATGGGCAGCCCCAGCTGAACCAGCTTGGACGCCTCGAGCGGAGCGCCGACGTCGCGGGAGGCCAGCTCGCCGAACTCCTCGAGCCGCTCGGCGAGCAGCTCGCCGACCCGCTGCAGGTAGTCGGCGCGCTCGGCGGGCGGGGTCGCGGCCCAGGCCGGCAGCGCAGCCCGCGCTGCCGCGACCGCGCGCTCGACATCGGCGGTGGAGCCCTCGGCGACGTGCGCGATGACCTGCTCGTCCGCCGGGCTGAACACCTCGATGCGACCGGCGCCCTCGGACGCGGTCCACCGCCCGTCGACGTAGATGGCCGTCGCGTCGACGACCCCTCCCTCGCGCAGGGTGGCGAGCATGCTCTCGACGGTCGGGGCAGCAGTGCTGGTGGTCATGGGTACTCCTTGACTCGGGTGCAGGGGACGACTGGGGTGCAGGCGACGCTCGGTGCAGGGACGGCTCAGATGACGGCGTGCTCGGTCTGGCCGGGCAGGCTCGCCTCGGCGTCGGGGCGGGGGCCGCTGCCCTTGCGGGACAGCCGCTTGCGGGTGCGCTCCTCGCCGGACCGCTGCCGGCCGACGGCGACGGCCACCGCGAGCACGAGGGCCGCACCGCTGAAAGCGGGGTCCAGCCACTGGGCCTGCGGGTAGGCGATCTGCAGGCCCTTCACGCCCGTCGCCAGGACGAAGATGGACATCACCGTGCCCCAGACGTTGAAGCGGCCGGGGACGATCTGCGTGCTGCCGAGGAACGCCGCGGCGAACGCCGGGAGCAGCAGGCCGCCGCCGTACGTCAGGGACGGGCCGGTGAGGCTCGAGAACATGACACCACCGACGCCGGCCAGCGTGGCTGAGGCGATCAGGGACAGCCAGGTGAAGCGGTTCACGGCGACGCCCGAGAGCCGGGCGGCGTCGGGGCTGCTGCCGATCGCGTAGAGGTAGCGGCCCACCGGGGTGTGCTCGAGCACCCACCACAGCAGGAAGGCGAGCAGGATCAGGTAGAGGAACACGATCTGGAAGCCGAAGATCGTGTGGTTCGTGAAGTTCGCCCAGGACTCGTTGCTCTGGTTCGGGGCCACCGGCTGCAGGTTGTCCGTGACGACGATCTGCAGAGCGGTGATCACCGATCCGATGCCCAGCGTGGTGATGAACGAGCTCACGTGCAACCTGACGACGAACAGGCCGTTGACGGCGCCGATCGCCGTGCTGATGAGCACCGCCATCACCGCTGCCGCCGGCCAGGACCAGCCGTCGTTGATGAGCAGCGCCGCGTTGATGGTCGCGAAGTTGGCGACCGCGCCGACCGACAGGTCGAACGCACCGCAGGCGAGCGGGATGATGATCGCCAGGGCGAGGATGGCCGAGATCGACCGCTCGCCGGCGATCGAGTGCACGGTGGAGCTGGTCGGGAAGAAGTCCGGTTGCCAGAGCGAGAAACCGATGATCAGCGCGGCCCACAGGTACAGGCCGCTGAACCGCTCGAAGCCGACTCCGCGTCGCGGGATGTTCATCTCAGGCCACTCCTTCGCCGGGGGTGCTGATGCCCAGGGACGCTCGGGTCAGCTCGTGCACGTTGATGTCCTGGCCCTCGAGCACGGCCACGACGCGGCCTCGCAGGAGGACCACCACGCGGTCGCTGATGGTCACCAGCTCGTCGACGTCCGTGGAGCTGACGAGGACGGCTGCGCCGTCCTCCGCCGCACGGAACAGCGCCTTGTGCAGCTCCGCCTTGGACCCGACGTCGACGCCCTGGGTGGGCTCGTCGAGCAGGAACAGGGACGGGGACTGCTGGAACCACTTGCCGTAGATGATCTTCTGCTGGTTGCCGCCGCTGAACGACGACATGGGTGAGTCGACGGCCCCCGCGGGTCGCACGCCGAGGCGCTCGAACCACCCCCGGGCGATCTCCTTCTCCTTGCTGCGCCGCAGCAGCGGGAAGCTCCACACCGACCGCATGCTGGAGATGCTGATGTTCTCCGTGGCGGGCAGGTCGAGGAAGCAGCCGCTGAGCTTGCGCTCGGCCGGGACGTAGGCGACGCCCCTGCTGATGGAGATGTCGGGCCGGTGCGACGGGAGAGCCTCACCACGCACCTCCACCTCGCCCTCGTCGTGGACGCGGGCGCCGAACACCGTGGCGCACAGTGCCTCTCGCCCGGAGCCGGTGACTCCGGCCACCCCGACGATCTCGCCGGGACGGACGTCCAGCGAGACGCCGCGCAGGACCTCGGACCGCAGCTCGTGCACGCGCAGCACGGGCGGGGTCTCGGGCGGCAGCTGGTCAGCACGGCGGTGCGCCTTCTCCAGCGTCGCGCCGAACAGCTGCCTGAGCAGCGTGTCGCGGGTGAGCCCCTCGACGGGCTCGCTCACGACGCGGACGCCGTCGCGGAGGACGACCGCCCGCTCGGCGACGTCGAAGACCTCGTCGAGGCGGTGCGTGACGTACAGGACGCCGATGCCGTTGGCCGCCACCGTGCGGACGATGGCGAGCAGCTGCTCGACCTCCTCCTCGGGCAGCCGCGCCGTCGGCTCGTCGAGGACCAGCAGCCGGGCCGGAGACGCCTCGTCCGGCAGCAGTGCCCGGGCGACGGCGACGCCGGTCTTCTGCGCCGGCGAGAGCCGGCCGACCTTGAGCCGCGGGTCGACGTCGAGTCCCATGGCGTTGAGGGCGGTGCGGGCCCGGTCGCGGGCCTTGCGCTCGAGGACGGTCCCGAAGCGGGTCGGGAAGCCGGGGCCGAAGGCGAGATTGTCCGCGATCGACGACTCCTCCACGAGCCCGAGGTCCTGGTGGACGAAGCGGGCCCCGAGCGCGTAGGAGCTGTGCGGCGAGGTGAACTCGAGCTCCTGGCCGCCGATCCGGACGACGGCCCCCGGGTCGGGGCTGTGGTAGCCGGAGAGCACCTTGATGAGGGTGGACTTGCCGGAGCCGTTCTCCCCCAGCAGGGCGCAGACCTCCCCTGCCGCGATCTGCAGGTCGACCTCCGAGAGCGCCCGTCCTCCGACGAAGGTCTTCGTGAGGCCGGTGGCGTCGAGGGCGTGAGGCGGTGCCGACGGCCCGGAGGCCGTCGGCACCGCGACGCTCTCGGGACCGGTCAGCTCAGGCCCCAGAGCTTCTTGTACTGGTCACGGTAGTCAGCGGGAGCGTCGAGACCGGACGAGGACGGCTCACCGACGTTCTCCTTGGTCGTGACGAGGGTGGAGCGTCCGCCACCGGCCGGGGCGACCTCCTGGCCGTTGAGCGTGCGACCGATGATGTCCAGGGCGACCCAGCCGTACTGGTCCTCCGCGGCGGCGGTCCACGCCGTCTGCGAGTCGTTCTGCAGCGCCTTGAGGTTGTTGACGTCCGGCGACCCGCCGACGATCTTGAGGCCGTCCAGGCCCGCGGCCTTCAGGGAGGCGTTGATGCCGATCAGGAAGGCACCGTCCGACGTCGCCAGGTAGTCGATCGACTTGTCCTTCTGCAGCGCCGAGACGATGGCGGGGACGATGCCGTTGCTGGCCAGCTGGGCCGGCGCGAGGTCGAGCCGGGAAATCGTGCAGGCCTTGCAGCCCGACTTGATCGTCTTCTCGAAGCCGTCGGCGTAGGCCTTGAGCACGGCGAACGCCGGGACGTCCTGCAGGAGGATCTTGGCCGTGCCGCCGGAGTCGGCGATGACGTAGTTGGCCATGAGCTCCCCGCCGCGCGAGTAGTCGACCTGGCTCGCCGAGCCCTCGGTCACCACGTCGCTGGGCGTCGTGTCGCCCACCGCGATGGGCGTGATCTTGACGCCCTTCGCCTTGTACTGCGGCTGCAGGCCGTCCCAGACCGCCTGGGTGAAGCCGATCGGGCTGACGGCGAGCGGGTCCATGCCGAGCGCGTCCTTCATGGACGTCGTCAGGGTCGTCGCGTCGGTCGTCTTGTAGGACAGCACCTTGGTGGGCACGCCCGCCGTCTTGGCGGCGTCGAGGGCCCCGTCGGCGATGATCTTGCAGGCCGGCAGCTCGCACGTGATGATCACCCACGGCTTGTCGGTCGGGATCGGCTTGGTCAGCGGCTCCGTCTGGTTGATCTTGGTCGGCTTGACCAGGAAGCCCTCGAGGTCTGCCTTCGCGGCCTCGACCTCGGCGGAGTTATCGGAACCGGAACTGGCGGCCGCCGACGCGCCGGAGCTCGTCGAGTCGGAGGACGCGGTCGTGTCCGAGTCCGAGCCGCAAGCGGCCAGCAGGCCGGCGGAGAGCGCCGCGACCCCCAGGAGAGCAACCTTCTTGTGCAGACCATCGAGCTGCATCGCGCGTCCTTCTGTTCGTGGCGTGCAGCGCTGGACAGCGCCGCCTGTTGCGGCATCGAAACACCTGCGACATGGCCCCGTCAACCACTTCGTTGACGCGAGTCCACGTTCACGTTGACGAGTCTGCCCCAGCCGTACTGTGAAAGGGGACACAGATGCCCGTCACAGGACCAACCTGGAGGAACGGCGACGAAGCGCCGGAGAGCGGCCAGCCGACGGTGCTGTGAGCGGTCGATGTGAGGGACCGGCAGGACTCCCCGACGTCGCAGCATGCCGGGAGCGGAGCGCGCCTGCCTGACCGTGCCACCGTGCCACCGTGCAGCCCTGCCGGAGCTCCCTGCGGCGGGTGCTGACGGTGCCAGCGTCCAGCGGCATGACGACCTCCTCGCTCGTGCACGGCGCTCCCTGCGGTCCCTGGGTATGCGACGGGACCGCGCCAGCGCTCGAGGCAGGCGGACACCGCCTGGCGACCATCTACCTGCCGAGCACGGGAGGTGCGGCCGAGGACCCGCGCGACCTCGCCGCGGACCGCACGGCTGTGCACACCGCCCTCGGCGCAAGCGGGACGGCGCACGCGGGACCGAAGCACCGCACCGTCGCTGACCTGCAGGTTCAGGGATGTGGCGCTTGTCTGGCGCGGTCCTGTGCTGTGGCTGCTGCGGACATCTTGCGGACGAGAACACGCCGGGCACGCTCCCCGAGCCGGGTTGGCTCAGCCTGCTCGGCGGCGACCCCGTCGCGCTCCTGAACGTCGGGGCCGCCCCAGCGGTCCGGTGCGTGCGGCGCGACCGGGAGGGGCCTGCTCGGCGCGTCTGCGGATGTCGCGACGCTCGTGCCGACCGCGGTCCCACAGACCGCGAGCGTGGTGGCGCCCGCCACGAGGAGCATCCGGCGGCGCGGCGCGCTGCTGCGGGTGGTGAGGCGGACCTGGCCCTTGCTCCGTCGTGTCGTCGTGTTCGTCATGACTCTCCCTTCTCGGGGCCGCGGACCGACTCGCTGCGGACGACGCTCGACCTGGGCGCTCCAACGGGGATCGAAGGCGGCTGGAACAGACGTCGAGCGGTGAGAGGATGCCGGTGGAGGTGGCGAGCGGCCGCAGCAGCTCGTACGAGCATCCGGTTGCTGCGACCCCTCGACGTCCGCGTCGACGGGCGTCCTGCCGGACCGCGCGGCGCGAAGCGGCGATCCTTGCTGGCGATCCTGGCGGCGCGGTCGAACGAGCCGGTCAGCATGGACACCCTGGTGGAGGGCATGTGGGGCGAGGCGCCGCCCCCGAGCGCCGTGGGCGTGGTCCAGACGTACCTGTCCAGGTGGCGCAAGGCGCTCGACGACGTCGCCGACGAAGTGCGCATCAGCCGTGGCGCCGGCGGCTACACGCTGGTGACGGATGCCCGCGTCTGCGACGTCCTGGCGTTCCGGCAACTGCGCGAGCAGGCGGCCTCGGCCACAGCTGCGGGTGAACTCGCGGTTGCCTTGCGAGCCCAGGAGGCGGCGCTGGCCGTCTTCACCGGCCCAGCTATGGGTGACCTGACCGGCGAGCCGTTCCACGCCGAGGTCGTCCGGCGGCTCGACGACGAGCGGACCGAGGTGCTCGAGCAGTGGGCGGACTGCGTGCTGACGCACTGCGGCGCCGCCGCGGCGTCCGTGGTGGCGGCGCTGCAGGCCGCGCACGCCGCTGATCCCTGGCGGGAGCGCCTGGTCGAGCTGCTGCTGTGGGCGCTGTTCGCGCCCGGCCGGCAGCGGGAGGCTCTGGGGCTCTACGAGACGGTCCGCTCAGGTCT
This sequence comes from Frankiales bacterium, assembly GCA_025966005.1. Lineage (GTDB taxonomy): Bacteria > Actinomycetota > Actinomycetes > Mycobacteriales > SCTD01 > SCTD01. Next base: position 5,005 of record JAOPVV010000417.1, on the reverse strand, counting down.
GGCCGAGGAGCTGGGAGTCGATCCTGGCCGGCGGCTGCGGGACATGCACCTGCGCGTCCTGCAGCAGGACCCGGGCCTGCATGCGGACGGCTTCCGCGAGGGCGCTGCCCTGCCGCGGGATCAGCTGATCGGCCGCGACGGTGAACTCGCCGAGGTGCGCGAGCTGCTGCGGCACGCTCGACTGGTCACCCTCGTAGGACCGGGAGGGTCTGGGAAGTTGCGTCTGGCGGAGGGAGTCGCCGCCGAGAGTCGAACGCGGGCAGTCAAGTCCGTCGTCGTCGAGCTCGCACCGGTGCGCGACGTCGAGCTGGCTCCTGCCGCCGTTGCGGCGCAGCTACTAGACGTTGAAGCGGAACTCCACGACGTCGCCGTCCTGCATCACGTAGTCCTTGCCCTCCATGCGCGCCTTGCCGGCACTGCGGGCGGCCTGCGTCGAGCCGGCGGCCACGAGGTCCTCGAAGCCGATGACCTCGGCCTTGATGAAGCCGCGCTGGAAGTCGGTGTGGATCACGCCGGCCGCCTCGGGGGCGGTAGCGCCCTTCTTGATGGTCCAGGCGCGGGCCTCCTTCGGCCCGGCCGTGAGGTAGGTCTGCAGGCCCAGCGTCTGGAAGCCGATCCGGGCCAGCTGGTGCAGGCCGCTCTCGGCCTGGCCCATCGACTGGAGCAGCTCGAGGGCGTCCTCGTCGCTCATCTCGATGAGCTCCATCTCGACCTTGGCGTCGAGGAAGATCGCCTCGGCGGGAGCGACCAGGGCGGAGAGCTCGGCGCGCAGCGCGTCGTCGGCCAGCTCGTCCTCGTCGAGGTTGAAGACGTACAGGAACGGCTTGGCGGTGAGCAGGTGCAGCTCGCGCAGCGGCTCGCGGTCGAGGCCGGCGGCGAAGACGGTCTGCCCGCTGTTGAGCACCTTCTCGGCCTCGCGGACGGCCTCGAGCTGGGGCACGACGTCCTTCTTGATCCGCGCCTCCTTCTCCAGGCGCGGGATCGCCTTCTCGATCGTCTGCAGGTCGGCCAGGATCAGCTCGGTGTTGATGGTGTCCATGTCGTCCTTCGGCGAGACCCGCCCGTCGACGTGCACCACGTTGTCGTCCTTGAACACCCGGATGACCTGGCAGATCGCGTCGCTGTCACGGATGGTCGCGAGGAACTTGTTGCCCAGGCCCTCGCCCTCGCTGGCGCCCTTGACGATGCCGGCGATGTCCACGAAGTCGACCGTGGCCGGGATGATCTTCTGCGAGGAGAACACCTCGGCGAGCTTGGGCAGCCGGTCGTCCGGGACCCCGACGACGCCGACGTTCGGCTCGATCGTGGCGAAGGGGTAGTTCGCCGCGAGGACGTCGTTCTTGGTCAGCGCGTTGAACAGGGTGCTCTTGCCGACGTTGGGCAGGCCGACGATGCCGAGGGAGAGGCTCACACGGACCCACGCTACCGGCGCGCCGCCCACCGGTTCTGTCGGTGCCCGGTGCCACCGTGGCCGCATGACGCTGCTGGTCGGACTGCTCCTGGGCCTCGCTGTCGGCCTGCTCGTCGGGCGGCTGCTGGCCCGTCGTGACGAGCAGGTGCTGCTCAGCTCCTTCGAGGGGCTCGCGTCACGGGCCCTGGCGGGCACGCGCGACGAGGCCGACCGCGAGCTCACCGGCCAGCGGCAGGCCGTCGAGCGGCTGGTGGGGCCGCTGCACGAGCAGCTCGCGCTGGTCGAGCGCCAGCTCCGCGGGCTCGAGGTCGAGCGGGGCAAGGCGCAGGCGGCGCTCGCCGAGCAGGTGAGCGGGGTACGGCGCAGCAGCGAGCTGCTCGGACGCGAGACCGCCTCGCTCGTCGACGCCCTGCGGCGTCCGCAGGCGCGTGGCCGCTGGGGCGAGGTGCAGCTGCGTCGCTGCGTCGAGTACGCCGGGATGGTCGACCGCTGCGACTTCTCCGAGCAGGTGACCCTGCCGGGCGACCTTCGTCCCGACCTCGTGGTGCGCCTCGCCGGCGGCCGCTCCGTCGTGGTCGACGCCAAGGTGACGCTGGCGGCCTACCTGGAGGCCGTCGAGTGCGCCGACGAGCGCGAGGCCTCCACGCGGATGGCCGCGCACGCCAAGCACCTGCGGCAGCACGTCGACCGGCTGGCCGACAAGGCCTACTGGTCCGCGCTGCCCGACAGCCCCGAGTTCGTGGTGCTCTTCCTTCCGGGCGAGGCGTTCCTGGCGCCGGCGCTCGAGCATGACCCGTCGCTGCTCGAGCACGCCTACGCCCGCCGGGTGCACCTCGCGACGCCGACCACGCTCGTGTCGCTGCTGCGCACCGTCGCCCACGGCTGGCAGCAGGAGGCGCTGACCGAGAACGCCCGGGCAGTGGTCATCGCCGGCCGCGAGCTGCACTCCCGGCTCGCCACCCTGGGCGCCCACGTCGACAAGCTCGGCCGCTCGCTGGGCACCACCGTCACCGACTTCAACAAGGCGGTCGGGTCGCTGGAGCGGACCGTCCTGCCGTCGGCCCGGCGGCTGTCCGAGCTCGGGCTGGCCGACGAGCTCGAGGCGCCGCGTCAGGTCGACGACCTGCCGCGGCCGTTGTCGGCCCCCGAGCTGGTCCCGCCCCTGCGCGAGACCGGCTGAGCACGAGACCGGCTGAGCACGACACCAGCTCAGCGTGACCCGACTAGGGCGTGACGCCGTACGCCTTGCAGAAGTCCACGGCCGCCTTGGCCACGACGGTGGCCGGGGTCGCGCCGGCCTGAGGGTGGTCGGCCATCAGCCGGCGGGCGACCTCCGGGGCGTCGAGCTCGTGGACCGCGCGCAGGTGCTCCCAGGCGTGGACCGCCAGCTCTCGGGCCATCTCCTCCGGCAGACCGGGGTCGGCCGAGCGGGCCGAGGCGGCGACCCAGTCAGCGTCGTAACTGCCCTGGGGTGGTCCGAAGACCCGTTCGCCCTCGCCGTAGGAAGTCACGGACGACACGGTAGGCCCGCCTGCCGGGAGCGCGCGCGGGAGTAGCCTCCTGCGTCGTGACCAGCCCGACCGAGCCGGACGTCGGGACCACCTTCGGCCGTCCCGGACGGGCGTCGGGCGTCGGCGACCGCCGCGGCCTGACCGCCGCCGGCGCCGTCGTATTCGTGCTGCTGCTGGGCCTGGCCGGCGCCGCGTTCGACATCGCGACCGGCTCCGGCCTCGGCAACGCGTTCGCCGTCTGCTTCGTCGTCGCGTCGGCGCTCGCCGCGCTGCTGGTGCACCGCGAGGACCTCAAGGCCGCGGTCGTCATGCCGCCGCTGACCTACGTGGCGCTGGCCCTGGTGGGCGGGGCGCTGGAGAGCACCACGGCCACCGGGTCGTTCCTCACCAAGCAGGCGCTCGAGATCGTCAACGCCCTGGTCCTGGGCGCCCCTGTGCTCGTCGCGGGGACCCTCGCCGCGCTGCTCGTCGCCGTCGTCCGCGGTGTCCGGGGACGCCGCGGCTGATCAGGTCTCGCGGATCCCGGCGGTCCGCAGGTCGCGTCGCAGCTCGGGCGGCAGCGCGAACAGCAGGTGCTCCCGCGCCGACTCGACCTCGGCCACGTCGGCGTAGCCGCGCTCGGCCAGCCAGGCCATGACCTGCTCGACGAGCTCCTCGGGCACGGACGCACCGCTGGTCAGCCCGACGGTGGTGACGCCCTGGAGCCACGCCTCGTCGATCTCGGAGGCGTCGTCGACGAGGTAGGACGCGCCGGCGCCGGCGTCGAGGGCGACCTCGACCAGCCGCACCGAGTTCGAGCTGTTGCGCGAGCCGACGACGAGCACCAGGTCGGAGTCGACGGCGATCTCCTTGACCGCGACCTGACGGTTCTGGGTGGCGTAGCAGAGGTCAGCCGACGGCGGTCCCTGCAGCAGCGGGAAGCGGCGGCGCAGCGCGTCGACGGTCTCGTTCGTCTCGTCGACCGAGAGGGTGGTCTGCGACAGGTACGCGATCTTGGCCGGGTCGCGCACCTGCACCTGCGCGGCCTCGTCGACACCGTCGACCAGGTGCATGTGCTCGGGGGCCTGGCCGGTGGTGCCGACGACCTCCTCGTGCCCTTCGTGGCCGATCAGCACGATGTCGAGGTCGTCCGCCGCGAAGCGCTTGGCCTCCATGTGGACCTTGGTGACCAGCGGGCAGGTCGCGTCGATCATCTTGAGCCCCCGCAGGCGCGCCTCGGCGTGCACGGTGGGCGCGACGCCGTGAGCCGAGAACACCACGGTCGCGCCCTCGGGCACCTCGTCGGTCTCCTCGACGAACACCGCGCCCTGCGCCTCGAGCGTGCGCACGACGTGGGCGTTGTGGACGATCTGCTTGCGGACGTAGACCGGGGCGCCGTAGGCCTCGAGGGCCTTCTCGACGGTGAGGACGGCGCGGTCCACACCGGCGCAGTAGCCCCGGGGCTTGGCCACCAGGACGCGCTTGCGGGTACTGCCGGACGGGCTCGCGGAGGGTGCCGTCATGCTCGTCATCCTACGTCCGGCGCTCCATCCCGCCCGGTGACCTCGCTCTCGCTCGCGTGTGACGGGGACCGGGTCGGGCACGCTGGAGCCGACGCCACACCCCGCCAGACCCCTGCCCGTCCCCAGCCTGCGGAGGCCCCGCTCGTGCCCAGCCCCGTCCCGACCCCCGTCGCGGCCGCCCTCGGCCTGTTCCCCACCGTGCTCGAGAGCGTGCTCTCCCTGCCCGCCAAGGCCGTGCGCCTGCCGGTCTTCGCCGTCAGCACCACGCTGACCGGCCTCGACAACGCCCGGCGGGGCTACGACGACCTCGCCGAGCGAGGCGAGCGGCTCATCGCCCGGCTGCGCGGCACGTCCTTCGACGACTTCGAGGACCGCGTCGAGGACACCCTCAGGGGCACCCCGCTGGCCGCGCCGTACGACCGCATCGAGGACGCCCTCGAGGACGCCGCCGACACCGTCACGGCCTTGGCACGCCACCCCCGCGCGACCGCCAAGAGGGCGACGACGGCGGCCCGCAGCACGGCCGGCCGGAGCGTCGCCGCGGCCGCCGAGGCGGTCGACGAGCTCGCCGACCGGGCGTC
>JAOPVV010000406.1 GCA_025966005.1 Frankiales bacterium | reverse complement strand
CCATTCCGAACCCGGAAGCTAAGCCTTTCAGCGCCGATGGTACTGCACGGGAGACTGTGTGGGAGAGTAGGACGTCGCCGGACATTCTTAGACGAGGGTCATCCACATTGTGGATGGCCCTCGTCGCGTTTCCAGAGCACCTTTCGAGGTGCGTGACGAGGGCGCGGTGCCGCAGGAGCCTGAGGGCTCGTGCAGGGCGCCGCGCCCTTGTCGCGTTCCCGGACCGCCGTGCGCCACGCGGTTGGACGGGTCCTTCGGGCACCGGTATCCGCGGGCACGCGATCGTGACGGCTTCTCCGCTCCTGCCGGGGAACCGGCCGCCCGGGTGGGACGGCGGTGGTGCCGACCGACCGGACGTACCGGGCGGGGTCCGGTGTCCCGGAGTCGCCGGTCGTGGAGCCGTTGACCGCGTCGGTCGCGCTTCGCCGACGCCGACGCTGACGCTGACGCTGACGCCGACGCTGACGCCGACGCCGACGCCGACGGCCGGGCGGTGGCGGGGCCGCACTGCCCGACTACCGGTCCACCAGGCCCGGGCCCGGCTCCGTCGCGCGTGCGTCAGGGCGGGAAGAAGCGCCCCGGAAGCCGCTTCGCGCGACCGGTCTGGTCGGAGGCCTGCGCTCGGTCTACTCCTCGAGGCGGTAGCCGGCGAGCTGACGGGCCTGGGCGACCAGACGGTCGGCGGAGTCCCAGACCTCGCACTCCTCGTCGAGCCAGCCGTCGCGGAGCAGCCGGGCGCGCTGCACCACTCGGAGCCACCCCGGCGCGGGCAGCCCCCGGACGAGCACGGTCAGCTCCAGGGTCGGTACCCAGCCCATGAGGCCCAGGTCGAAGGTGACTGGCGGCAGCGCGTCGCAGAAGACCAGCAGGTCGAGCGGGTCGGCGTCACGTCCGTCATCACGGCGCATCCAGCCGCGCACCTCGGCGTGGCCCTGCGGCTCGCCCACTGCCCACTGGGCGGAGGACGGGTCGAGGCGGGTGTCGACGTGGTCGAAGTAGCCGACCACGCGTCCGGTGGGGCCGATCGAGGGGACCCGGGGGCAGTCCTCGACGGGCGGCAGCGCGGGCGGCCCGCCGGGTGCGGACCAGTACGGCGTCGAGTCGGCCTCCCAGCTGCCGGACGACAGCAGGACCTCGACGCGGGAGACACCGCCCTGCGACAGACTCACGCGGGAGGTGGCCACGCGGCGTCCGGTGCGGATGCGCTCGACGTCGATCTCGGCGGGGGCCGCGTCGGGCGAGGACACGTAGTGGGCGCTGACGGCCATGGGGTGCGGGTGCTCGGCGTCCAGCGCGACCTCGACGGCGGAGCGGACCAGGTAGCCGCCGTGCGGTTTGCCGCCGACGGCCCAGGAGGGGTCGACGTCGAGGTGCTGCCGGCTCACGACTGCTCCTGGGCGGGCTCGCGGTAGGCGGCGAGCTGGCGGGCCTGGACGACGAGGTGGTCCTCGGAGTCCCAGACCTCGCACTCCTCGTCGAGCCAGCCGCCGTGGACCAGGCGGGCGCGGTGCGTCACGCGCAGCCAGCCGGGGGCGGGCACGGCCCGGACGAGGACGGTCAGCTCGATCGTGGGCACCCAGCCGGGGATCCCGAGGTCGAAGCTCACGGGCGGCAGGGCGTCGGCGACGGTCAGCAACTGCAGCGGGTCGGGCTCGCGCCCGTCCACTGCCCGGATCCAGGCGCGGACCTCGGTGCTGCCGCCGAACGAGCCCGTCGTCCAGGACGCGGTCGCCGGGTCGAGCAGGACGTCGAGCTGCTCGGTGATGCCGTTGCGGGGCATCCCTTCCGGCATGGTGTTGCGCACGCACTGCTCCCGCGGCGGCAGCACCGGCGGAGCCGTGTCGAGCAGGAACGGCGTGGTCGAGGAGTCGGGGAGCCGGCCGCAGGTCAGCAGTGCCTCCACCTTGGGACGTCCCTCCTGCGACAGGCGCGTTCGCAGCGACGAGACCGAACGGCCCTCGCGCAGGACCTCGACGTCGAGGGTGCCGGTGCCCACCCGTGGAGCGGCGACGTAGTGGGCGCTGACGGCCAGTGGGTGCGGGTGCTCGGTGTGCTCGAGAGCCGCCTCGGCGAGCGTCTCGAGCAGCCAGCCGCCGTGCAGGACGCCCGCGCCGTAGGCCCAGGTGTCGGGGAGCTCGATCTCGGAGGTGACCACGACGGGCGAGCCTACGGACGGGCGCCGGCGCAGCCCGCGAGGGGGGCACGGCCGCGCGCGACGGAGCGCGAGATCGGAGTCGTCGGCGCTCCCTAGACTGGGGGGGTGACCGAGCCCCGTATGCCCGCTGTGCCCGACCGTCCGACCCTCGACGGGCTGGAGACGCGCTGGGACGAGGTCTGGCAGCAGGAGGGGACGTACCGCTTCGACCGGACCGTCGACCGGGCCGGCGTCTACGCCATCGACACCCCGCCGCCGACCGTGTCGGGCAGCCTGCACGTCGGGCACGTCTTCAGCTACACCCACGCCGACCTGCTGGCGCGCTACCAGCGGATGAGCGGCAAGTCGGTCTTCTATCCGATGGGCTGGGACGACAACGGCCTGCCGACCGAGCGCCGCGTGCAGAACTACTCCGGCGTGCGGTGCGACCCGAGCCAGCAGTACGACCCGACGTTCGAGCCGCCGGCCGACAGCGGTGCGCTGAAGAAGGGGACGCCGCAGGTCTCGATCAGCCGGCGGAACTTCATCGAGCTGTGCCACCAGCTCTCGCTCGAGGACGAGAAGGCCTTCGAGGGGCTGTTCAAGCGCCTCGGCCTGTCGGTCGACTGGACGCAGACCTACGAGACGATCGGTGACCCGGCCCGCCGGGCCGCGCAGCGCGCGTTCCTGCGCAACCTGGCGCGTGGCGAGGCCTACGCGACCGAGGCCCCGACGCTGTGGGACGTCGACTACCGGACGGCGGTGGCCCAGGCCGAGCTGGCCGACCGCGACATGCCCGGCGCCTACCACCGGATCGGGTTCGCCAAGCCGGACGGCGAGCCGCTGTTCATCGAGACGACCCGGCCGGAGCTGCTGCCGGCCTGCGTGGCCCTGGTGGCCCACCCGGACGACGAGCGCTACCAGCCGCTGTTCGGCACGACCGTCACCACCCCGCTGTTCGGGGTCGAGGTGCCGGTGCTCGCCCACGAGCTGGCCCAGCCCGACAAGGGCTCGGGCATCGCGATGATCTGCACCTTCGGCGACACGACCGACGTGACCTGGTGGCGCGAGCTGGACCTGCCGGTGCGCAGCATCGTGGGTCGCGACGGCCGCATCGTCATGACCGCGCCCGACGGGGTGGCCGAGGCGCCGTACGCGGAGCTCGCCGGCAAGACGGTGAAGCAGGCGCAGAAGCGCGTCGTGGAGCTGCTCGTGGAGTCCGGCGACCTGGTGGGGGAGCCCACGGCCATCACGCACCCGGTGAAGTTCTACGAGCGTGGCGACCGTCCGCTCGAGATCGTCACGAGCCGGCAGTGGTACCTGCGCAACGGCGGACGTGACACCGAGCTGCGCAAGGAGCTGCTGGCCCGTGGTGAGGAGCTGACCTGGCACCCGGGCTTCATGCAGTCGCGCTACGACAACTGGGTCGGCGGGCTCAACGGCGACTGGCTGATCAGCCGGCAGCGCTTCTTCGGCGTCCCGTTCCCGCTCTGGTACCGCCTCGACGAGCACGGAGAGGCCACCTACGACGAGCCGCTGCTGCCGGCCGAGGCCGACCTGCCCGTGGACCCGACCAGCGACGTGCCGGCGGGCTTCACGGCCGACCAGCGCGACCAGCCGGGCGGCTTCACCGCCGACCCCGACATCATGGACACCTGGGCGACCTCGAGCCTCACGCCGCAGATCGCCGGCGGCTGGGAGGACGACCCCGACCTGTTCGCGCGCGTCTTCCCGTACGACCTGCGGCCGCAGGGGCACGACATCATCCGGACCTGGCTGTTCTCGACGGTGGTGCGCAGCCACCTCGAGCACGGCAGCGTGCCGTGGACCGGCACCGCGCTGTCGGGCTGGATCCTGGACCCCGACCGCAAGAAGATGAGCAAGTCGGTCGGCAACGTGGTCACCCCGCTGGGGCTGCTCGAGCAGCACGGTAGCGACGCCGTCCGCTACTGGGCGGCCAACGGCCGGCTCGGCACCGACACGGCCTTCGACGAGGGGCAGATGAAGGTCGGCCGCCGGCTGGCGGTGAAGCTGCTCAACGCCTCCAAGTTCGCCCTGGGCTTCCCCGAGGCCCAGACCGGTCCCGTCACCGAGGCCGTCGACCGGGCGCTGCTGGCCCGGCTCGCCGACGTCGTCGACGAGGCCACCAAGGCGTTCGAGGCCTACGACTACACCCGCGCGCTCGACGTCACCGAGGCGTTCTTCTGGTCGTTCTGCGACGACTACATCGAGCTGGTGAAGGGCCGGGCGTACGGCGAGGGCGAGGCGGCCGACTCGGCCAACCGCGCGCTGCGGCTCACGCTCGACGTGCTGCTGCGGCTGTTCGCGCCGGTGCTGCCGTTCGCGACCGAGGAGGTCTGGTCGTGGTGGCAGGACGGCTCGGTGCACCGCCGTCCGTGGCCCACGTCGGACGAGCTGCGCGCCGCCGGTGGTGAGGCCGCCGCACAGGACTGCCTGGCGGTCGCCGCGGTGGTGCTCGAGCGCGTGCGCGGGGAGAAGAGCCGCGCCAAGACGTCCATGAAGACGCCGGTGCTGGCGCTGCACGCGACCGGCACCGAAGCCGAGCTCGCGCTGCTCGCGCAGGTGGCCGAGGACCTCAAGAACGCCTGCCTGATCGGCGATCTCACCAGCGAGCCCGGTGGTGCCGGGTTCGACGTCGTGCGTATCGAGCTGGGCGAGGCGCCGCCCAAGGCGCCGAGGCCGTGACCCTCCAACGGGTCCTGGCGGACCTTGCGACGCGCTACCCGTCCGAGGACAGGATGGTCCCGGACCTCGAGCGGATCAGCCTGCTGTGCGACCTGCTGGGCTCCCCCCAGAAGGCCTACCCGTCGATCCACCTGACGGGCACCAACGGCAAGAGCAGCACCGCCAGGATGATCGACGCGCTGCTGCAGGGCTTCGGCCTGCGCCCCGGCCGGTACACCAGCCCGCACCTCGACTCGGTCACCGAGCGCATCACCATCGACGGCCAGCCGCTGTCGGAGGAGCGGTTCGTCGAGGTCTACGACGAGATCGCGCCGTTCGTCGAGATGGTCGACTCGCGCTCGCCGGTGCCGATGACGTTCTTCGAGGTGCTGACCGGCATGGCGTTCGCCGCGTTCGCCGACTCCCCGGTCGACGTCGCCGTCCTCGAGGTCGGTCTCGGCGGGCTGTGGGACGCGACCAACGTCGTCGAGGCGGCGACGTCCGTCGTCCTGCCGATCGGGCTCGACCACGTCCCGCTGCTCGGCACCACGCTCGCCGAGATCGCGACAGAGAAGGCCGGGATCATCCACCCGGGCGCCAGCGTCGTGCTCTCGCAGCAGGAGCCCGAGGCCGCGGAGGTGCTGCTGCGCCGGGCCGTCGAGGTCGGCGCGACCGTCGCCCGCGAGGGGCTCGAGTTCGGTGTCGTCTCGCGCGCCACCGCCGTCGGGGGGCAGCTGCTGACCCTGCAGGGGCTCGGCGGGCGGTACGACGACGTGTACCTGCCGCTGCACGGCGCGCACCAGGCCGCCAACGCGGCGGCGGCGCTCGCCGCGGTCGAGGCGTTCCTCGGCGGCGGCGACAAGGGGATGCTCGACGTCGAGCTGGTCCGCGAGGGCTTCGCCCGCACCTCGTCGCCCGGCCGGCTGGAGGTCGTGCGCACCAGCCCGACGGTCCTGCTGGACGCCGCCCACAACGCCCACGGCATGACCGCGACGGTCGCCGCGCTGGCCGACGCCTTTGCGTTCACGCACCTGGTCGCCGTCGTCGCGTGCCTGGGCGACAAGGACGTGCTGGCGATGCTCGAGGTGCTCGAGCCGGCCGTCGCCCAGGTCGTCGTCACGCAGAACAGCTCACCCCGCGCGCTGCCCGTCGACCGGCTGGCCGACCTCGCGCGCGACGTGTTCGGCGAGGACCGCGTGACCGTCGAGGACTCCCTCGACGACGCGCTCTCCACCGCGGTGGGGCTGGCGGACGCGGAGGCCGAGTACGGCGGCGCCGGGGTCGTGGTCACCGGCTCCGTGGTCACGGTGGGTGAGGCCCGGACGCTGCTGCGCCGCGACTGAGCGGACGCCCGCACCGGTAGCGTGGCCGCACCGACCACCCCCTGATCAAGGAGATCTCCCGTGCAGCGCACCCTCGTCCTCGTCAAGCCCGACGGCGTCCGCCGGGGCCTCGCCGGCGAGGTCATCTCGCGGCTCGAGCAGAAGGGCCTGACGCTCGTCGCGATGGAGCTGCGCACCCTCGACCGTGCGACCGCCGAGGAGCACTACGGCGAGCACAAGGAGCGCCCGTTCTTCGGTGAGCTCGTCGAGTTCATCACCAGCGCCCCGCTCGTCGCGCTGGTCGTCGAGGGTCCGAACGCCGTCGCCGGCACTCGTCGCATCATGGGCGTCACCAACCCGACCGAGGCCACCCCCGGCTCGATCCGCGGCGACTTCGCGCTGGAGATCGGCGAGAACCTCGTGCACGGCTCGGACTCCGAGGAGTCGGCCAAGCGCGAGATCGGGATCTTCTTCCCGAACCTGTAGTCCCTCGCGGCGGCCCGGGGGCGACCCGGGCCGCCGTCCCCTCCTGCGGAAGGCGCCCGTGGCCAGCTCCCTGTCGTTCCTCGGTCGTGACCTGGCCGTCGACCTGGGGACCGCCAACACGCTGGTGTACGTGCGCGGACGCGGCGTGGTGCTCAACGAGCCCAGCGTCGTCGCGATCAACAGCAAGACCGGGGCGATCGTCGCGGTCGGCGCCGAGGCCAAGCGCATGATCGGCCGGACGCCCGCGAACATCGTCGCCATCCGGCCGCTGCGCGACGGGGTCATCGCCGACTTCGAGACCACCGAGCGGATGCTGCGCTACTTCATCCAGAAGGTGCACCGCCGGCGGTACTTCACCAAGCCGCGCATCGTCGTCTGCGTGCCGAGCGGCATCACCGGCGTCGAGCAGCGGGCCGTCAAGGACGCCGGCTACCAGGCCGGCGCGCGCCGGGTCTACATCATCGAGGAGCCGATGGCCGCGGCGATCGGCGCCGGCCTGCCGGTGCACGAGCCGATCGGCAACATGGTCGTCGACATCGGCGGCGGCACCACCGAGGTCGCGGTCATCTCGATGGGGGGCATCGTCACGAGCCAGTCGATCCGCACCGGCGGCGACCGGCTCGACCAGGCCGTCATCAGCTTCGTGAAGTAGGAGTACTCCCTGATGCTGGGGGAGCGCACCGCCGAGGACATCAAGATGGCGATCGGGTCGGCCTTCCCGACCCAGGACGAGCCCGTGGCCGAGATCCGCGGCCGCGACCTGGTCTCCGGGCTGCCCAAGACGATCGTGGTCAGCGCCGAGGAGATCCGCAAGGCGATGGAGGAGCCGATCAACAGCATCGTCGACGCCGTCAAGACGACGCTGGACAAGTGCCCGCCCGAGCTGGCCGGTGACGTGATGGACCACGGCATCGTGCTGACCGGCGGCGGAGCGCTGCTGCACGGGCTCGACGAGCGGCTGCGCCACGAGACCGGCATGCCGATCCACGTCGCCGACAACCCGCTGCACTCGGTGGCCATCGGGTCGGGCAAGTGCGTCGAGGAGTTCGAGGCGCTGCGCCAGGTCCTCGTCTCCGAGTCGCGTCGCTAGCACAGCCCGTGCGTGGGACTCGCGGCAGCCGGCTGCTGCTGGTCGTGCTGCTGCTGACCGCCTTCACCCTGACGACCCTGGACGTCCGCGGGGGCGGAGGGCTCGACGGCGTGCGGCGCGCGTCCGACCGGGTGCTGGGACCGGCCCAGAACGCAGTCGCCGGCGCGGTCGGCAGCCTGACCGGTGACGGCGAGGACGAGAGCGCGCTGCGCGCCGAGGTCGCCCGGCTGACCGGCGAGCTGCGCCGCTCGGAGGACCTGCAGCGGCGGGTCGACGAGCTCGACCGGCTGCTGGCGCTCAGGGACTTCGGCACCTACCCGATGGTGCCGGCGCAGGTGTCGAGCATCGGCTCGGCGTTCGGGTTCGCGTCCACCGTCACCATCGACGCCGGCAGCCGCGACGGCATCGCGCCGGGCCAGACGGTGGTCGACGGCCTGGGGCTGGTCGGCCGCACCGTCCGCGTCGGGCCGCTCACCTCGACGGTGCTGCTGCTCACGGACCCGGGCTTCACCGCCGGCGCGCGGCTGACCCGCGAGGGCACGATCGGCCTCGCGACCGGGGACGGCGACGGCGGGCTGACCTACGAGCTGGTCGAGGGCGGACGGGTGGCGGCCGGCGACGCGCTGCTCACGACCGGCTCGGACACCTTCGTGCCCGGCGTGCCGGTCGGGCGGGTCACGGCGGTCTCCGCCCGGTCCGGGGCGCTGGTGACCACGGCGGAGGTCGAGCCGTTCGTCGACGTCAGCTCGCTGGGTCTGGTGGGGGTCGTGACCGAGCCCCCGCGCGGTGCGCCGCGGGTGCCGCTGCAGCCCTCGCCCCGACCGTGACCCCTCGCCGGCTGGCCCTCGGGGCGGCGGTCCTGCTGACCGCGTGGCTGCTGCAGGGCGCCGTGCTGTCGCAGCTGCCGCTGCCGGGTGCGGCACCCGACCTGCTGCTCGTCGTCATCGTCGGCTTCGCCCTCGCGGAGGGACCCGGCTCGGGGGCGCTGACCGGTTTCGTGGCAGGCCTTCTCGTGGACCTCGGCGCGGACCACGAGCTGGGCCGGGTGGCCCTGGCGTACGCGCTCGCCGGGTACGTCGCGGGCCTCGTGCACGACGGGCCCGACCGCTCCCGGCTGCTGCCCCTGGGGGTGGTCGCCGCGGCAGCCGCGGTGGCGGTGACGGCCTTCGCCGCCGAGGGCGTGCTGCTGTCGGACCCCCGCACCACCGTCTCGGCCTGGGCCACCGGGCTCGCGGCTACGGTCGCCTGGTGCGCGGTGCTGGCCCCCCTGGTGGTTCCGGTGGTCGGGGCCCTGGTGCGCCGGCTCGACGACGACCCGCTGCGCCGGTGACCGGGCGCCCGTCGTGGTGACGGACCGCTCGAGCCTGCGGCTGTTCGTCCTGCGTGTGCTCGTCGTCGCGCTGCTCGCCACCCTGCTCGGTCGGCTGTGGTTCCTGCAGGTCCACGCTGCGGACGACTACGAGCGTGCGGCGGTCGACAACCGCACCCGCGAGGTCGTCATGCCGGCGCCGCGCGGGGAGGTGCTGGACGCCCGTGGCACGCCGCTGGTCCGCAACCGCACCGCCCTCGTGGTGTCGGTGAGCCGCTCGCAGCTGCTGGCCCTGCCCGACGACGGCCGTGAGGTCCTGCAACGGCTGTCCGAGGTCGTCGAGGTGCCGGCCAAGGCGCTGTCCAAGCAGATCACCCCCTGCGGAGGCAAAGTGGCGCCGCCCTGCTGGAGGGGCTCGCCGTACCAGCCCGTGCCGGTCGCGGAGTACGACGCCAGCGACCGCGAGGGGTTGCTGCGCGTGCTGCGCATCGAGGAGCGCCGCGAGGACTTCCCCGGGGTGAGCTCGCAGTACGCCGCCGTCCGCGACTACCCCTCGGGGACCCTGGCCGCGCACGTGCTGGGCTACCTGGGCCCGATCAGCACCGACGAGGTCGGGACCGAGCAGTACGCCGGCGTGCAGCCGACCGCGCTGGTCGGCCGGGCCGGGGTCGAGGCGACGTACGACGACGCGCTGCGCGGTCGCGACGGGGTCGAGCAGCTGCTCGTCGACCGGGTCGGGACGGTCACCGGGACCCGGGGCGCGACGCGTCCGGTCCCCGGGTCGACGCTCGTGCTCTCGCTCGACGCGAAGGTGCAGCGGGTCGCCGAGCAGGCGCTGCAGCGGGCGGTCGACCGTGCCCGGGCCCGGCCGGCACGCGGCGGCGGCGGGATGCTGCGGGCGGACTCCGGCTCGGTCGTCGTCCTGGAGGCCAAGACCGGCCGGGTGGTGGCGATGGCCAGCTACCCGTCGTACGACCCGTCGGTGTTCGTCGGCGGGGCATCGCCTGCGGAGTACGCCGAGCTCGTCGACGAGCAGCGCGGTGCGCCGCTGGTGTTCCGGGCGATCCAGGGCGCGTACGCGCCGGCCTCGACGTTCAAGGTGGTCTCGGCGGCGGCGGCGGTCGACAGCGGCGACTACCCGCTGAGCGGCCGCTACGACTGCCCGGGCGTGTACGGGCCGACGGGGCAGCGCAACTTCGACAGCGCGGCGCTCGGCACGATCGACCTGCGGACCGCGTTGGTGAAGTCCTGCGACACGGTCTTCTACCGCTTCGCCTACGAGCAGTGGCTTCGCGACGGAGGCAACCGTCCGGTCGCGAGGCCGAAGGACCCGATGGTGCGGATGGCCCAGGGCTTCGGCCTCGGTGAGCGGACCGGCGTCGACCTGCCCAGCGAGCGCCGGGGCACGATCGCCGACCGCGGCTACAAGCAGCGGCTGTGGGAGCAGACCAAGGACGAGCGCTGCACCGGCGACTCCCGCGCGGACCGGGAGTACTGCGCGGACGGCAACCGCTTCAGGGGCGGCGACGCCACGAACTTCGCGATCGGGCAGGGCGACACGCTCGTCACCCCGCTGCAGCTGGCGACCCTCTACGCGGCGATCGCCAACGGCGGAGACCTGCTCGAGCCGCACGTCGGGCGGGCGCTGCTCGCGCCCGACGGCACCGTCTCGGAGATCCCGCCGCAGGTCCGCGCGCGGGTGCCCGTCGACCGCGACCTGCTGGGCTTCCTGCGCGACGCGCTCGCCGGGGTGACCCAGCCGGGCGGCA
>JAOPVV010000389.1 GCA_025966005.1 Frankiales bacterium | reverse complement strand
GGCCGGCGCGGGCTCGGGCTCCGGCTCGGGAGCAGCCGGCTCCGGCTCGGGAGCGGGCGCGGCCGCGGGCGCCGCGGCGGCCTCCGTACCCCCCTCGTCGATGATCGCCAGCTCCACGCCGACCTCGACCGTCTCGTCCTCCTGGACCTTGATCGAGGTCAGGATCCCGGCGGCGGGGGAGGGAATCTCGGTGTCCACCTTGTCCGTGGAGACCTCGAGCAGCGGCTCGTCGGCCTCGACCCGGTCGCCCTCCTTCTTCAGCCAGCGGGTGACGGTGCCCTCGGAGACGCTCTCGCCGAGGCGGGGCATGGGTACGGAGACGGCCATGAGGTGGAAGAGCTCCTAGGAGTGGCTGTGGAGGGGCTTGCCGGCGAGCGCCAGGTGCGCCTCGCCGACTGCTTCGGACATGGTCGGGTGCGGGTGGATGAGCTGCGCGACCTCGGCCGGCAGCGCCTCCCAGGTGGTGATCAGCTGCGCCTCGGCGATGAGCTCGCCGACCCGCTCGCCGACCATGTGCACGCCCAGGACGGGCCCGTCCTTCGCCGCGACGACCTTGACCGCGCCGGCCGTGCCGAGGATGCGCGCCTTGCCGTTGCCGGCCAGGTCGTACGTCGCCTCGACCACTTCGTATCCGCGCTCCTTCGCCACCTTCGACGTCAGGCCGACGGAGGCGACCTCGGGGTGCGAGTACGTGACGCGCGGGACGCCGTCGTAGTCGACGGGGGTCACGGGCAGACCGGCGAGCCGCTCCGCGACGAGGATGCCCTCGGCGAAGCCGACGTGGGCCAGCTGCAGGGTCGGGATGAGGTCGCCGACGGCGCTGATCGTCGGGACGCTGGTCTGCAGGTAGGCGTCGACCTCGACGAACCCGCGGTTGACGGTGACGCCGACCTGCTCGTAGCCGAGGTCGGCCGAAACCGGGCCGCGGCCGATCGCGACGAGCAGCAGCTCGGCCTCCAGGACCTTGCCGCCCTCGAGCGTGACCTGGACGCCGGTCGCGGTGACCTCGACCTTCTCGCTCTTGGTGCCGAGCTCCTGCTTGATGCCCCGCTTGCGGAAGGCCCGCTCGAGCAGCTTGCTGCTGCTCTCCTCCTCCAGCGGCACCAGGTGCGGCAGCGCCTCGACGATGGTCACGTCGGTGCCGAACGAGCGCCAGACGGACGCGAACTCGCAGCCGATCGCGCCGGCGCCCAGGATGATCGCCGAGGCGGGGATGTCGTCCTTGACCAGCGCGTCGTCGCTGGTGATGACGCGGACGCCGTCGAGCTCGATGCCGGGGATCGAGCGGGGGACCGAGCCGGTCGCCAGCAGCACGTGGCCGGCCTCGACCCGGCGGGTCGAGCCGTCCTCGAGAGCGACCTCGACGGCGGTCGGGGAGACCAGCCGGCCGTGGCCCTGGACGACCTCGATCTTGCGGGACTTCACCAGGCCGGTGAGGCCCTTGTACAGCCCCTCGACGACCTTGTCCTTGTAGGCGTTGACCTTCGGCATGTCGACGGACTCGAAGGTCCCGTTGACGCCGAACTGCGCCGCCTCCTTGATGACGTCGACGGTCTCGGCCGAGTGCAGGAGGGCCTTGGTCGGGATGCAGCCGCGGTGCAGGCACGTACCGCCGACCTTGTCCTTCTCCACCATCACCACGCTCATGCCGAGCTCGGAGGCGCGCAGGGCGGCGGCGTACCCGCCACTGCCTCCTCCGAGGACGACCAGGTCCACGGTCGAGTCGGTTCCGGGCTGGCTCACTGGTGCTCCTCAGGACGACGATCGGTGTGCAGCGGCGCACGCGTTGGCGTGCGGGCTCCGCCGCAGGGCATCCTTCCACCCGACACGTACAGGTCGTCACCTGCCCCGCCCTGTTCCCGGGGGCGGCGCACCAGCGAAGGAGCACCGTGGCACTGCGTGACCGACTGCCGGGGCGACGCGCCCGGCCGGGTACCCCCCGCGTCGCCGCGTCCGCCGATCTCGACCACCTCGAGGCGTGGGCCGGCACCCGGCGGGGAGTCGAGGGGTTCGTCGAGCCGCAGACCGCCACCACCGCGACGACGCTGGTCCTCGTGGCCGCGGACGGCGAGTGGACCCGCCGGCGCGTCGACTCGCCGAAGGCCGCGTTCGGCTTCGGCCAGCGCACCGGCATCCCGGTGTACGACGTGGCCGCCGTCGGCTACCCGCCGCGGATGCGCGAGTGGACGGCCAAGCGCAAGGCCGCCGGCCAGACCGGCGTGCCCGAGGCCTGACCCGGCTGCCCACGCGCGAGCCCCGGCACGGAGGGGCCGGGGCTCGCGGAGGTCGTGGGTCGCGGGGGCGGGCTCAGCCCTTGCCGTTGCCCTTGCCGGCCTTCTCGGCCTTCGGGGCCCTGCCGGGCTTCGCGGGCTCGGCCTCGTCCTCGTCGGTGCCGGTCGCAGGCGGCGCCACGGCCTGGACGGGCTTGCCCTTCTTGGCCCGGACGGCCTTCTCCGGCTTCGGCGCCTCGGTCTCCGCGACGGGAGCGGTCTCGACCCCCGCCACCTCAGCGGTTCCTGCCTCGGTGCCGGCCGTCTTGCCGCAGTCGCTCCTCGCTGCCGCAGACACCAGCTGGACGGGGCCCGGGCCCTTGGGCAGCGCGCGGGCGTAGGCCGACACGTCCTGCCCGTGGTTCTTCGTCGGGCCGCAGGTGGAGGTGACGACGGGGGCGGGCGCGTCGCCGGTCAGGACGGCGGTGGCGGTGTCGCTGCGCCGCTCGGCGCCCCGCCCTTGCCCTGCTCGCCGGTCCCCACGGTGACGGTCGGCGTGGCCACCGCCGCGGTCACGGGGGCGCTGACCGAGGTGGACGGCAGGCCGGATGAGTCGCTGACGGCCTGCAGCGCCACCGTCCCGCCGCCGACAGCGCCGGCGGTCACGGCCGCGGTGCCAGAGACCAGGGCCACCGTCTTGGCCTTGGCGGCGCTCAGGGCGAGCACGGTGTCGAGCGCGGGGGAGACCTCCAGGGACGTGGACGCTGTCCCGTCCCCATCGGCAGCCGGCTCGCCCCGTCTGGAGCGGTCGGGTCAGGCGCCCTGGGCGGCGAGGTCCTCGACGACCTGCACGAAGGTCCGCACCGCCGCGCCGGTCCCGCCGTGCGGGGTGTAGCCGTACGCCTCGCCCGAGTTGTAGGCCGGGCCGGCGATGTCGAGGTGGGCCCAGCGCACGCCCTCGGTGACGAACTCCTGCAGGAACAGCCCGGCGCTGAGCATCCCGCCCTCGCGCGGGCCGGTGTTCACGAGGTCGGCGATGTCGGACTCGAGCCCCTTCTTGAGCTCGGCCGGCAGCGGCATCGGCCAGGACGGCTCGCCCGCGCGGCCGGCGGCGTCCACGATCGAGGACCGCAGGGCGTCGTCGTTGCCCATAACCCCGGTCGTGCGCGACCCGAGCGCGACGAGCTGCGCGCCGGTCAGCGTCGCGACGTCGATGACGACGTCGGGGGAGTCCTCGCAGGCCCGCGCGATCGCGTCGGCCAGGACCAGCCGTCCCTCGGCGTCGGTGTTGTTGATCTCGACCGTCTTGCCGTTGCGGAAGGTGAGCACGTCGGACGGCCGGATCGCCGTGCCGCTCGGCATGTTCTCGGCCATCGGGACCCAGGCCTCGACGTCGACGGCCAGCCCCAGCTCGGCGACGGCGGCGACCGCGGCGATCACGGCCGCGGCGCCGCCCATGTCGCTCTTCATCTCCTCCATCGAGGCGGCCGGCTTGAGCGAGATGCCGCCCGAGTCGAACGTGATGCCCTTGCCGACCAGCGCGAGCCTGGTCGAGCTGCCCTTGCCGCCCCGGTAGGACAGGTGCACCAGGCGCGGGCCGTTCGCCGAGCCCTGTCCGACGCCGACGATGCCGCCGAACCCGCCCTTGGCCAGCGCCTTGCCCTCGAGCACCTCGACGTCGACCCCGGCCGCGCCGCAGCGCTGCCGGGCGATGTCGGCGAGCTCGGCCGGGTGCAGGTCGCTCGCCGGCGTGTTGACGAGGTCGCGGGCCAGCCAGACGCCGCGGGCGACGACCTCGGACCGCTGCACGGCGCTGCGCAGCGCCTTGTCCTTGGCGTCCGGCACGACCAGCACGAGCTCGCGCACCGGGGACCTGCGCTCGACGCCGCGGCTGGTGTCTCCCGCCGCGGTGCGGTAGCGGTCGAAGGAGTAGGCGCCGAGCAGGCCGCCCTCGCCGACGGC
>JAOPVV010000318.1 GCA_025966005.1 Frankiales bacterium | reverse complement strand
CCACCCGCGACCGAGCCGGTCGTCGGCCCCCGGGCGGGGCTGCGGCAGCAGCCGTCCCGCCGGGCGGCCCTTCGCGACCGCCGGCCCGGGCCGCAGCGGCGGGGTGCCCCGGTCGAGGACGGTCCGCGTCAGCCGCGGCAGCCGGCACAGCAGCGCCAGCGCCGCGCGGCGGACGTGCGCGGCCCGGTCCTGGCCTCCGGTCATGGCCCACCCGACGGTGATGGCCGTGCGGATCAGCGCCTCGGCGTGCGGGGCGCGCTCGGTCTCGTAGCTGTCGAGCAGGTCGTCGGCCGCGCCGTGCAGCACCGCTGCCAGCTTCCACGACAGGTTGGCCGCGTCGCGCAGCCCGGAGCCCAGGCCCTGCCCGACGAACGGCGGCGTCTGGTGGGCGGCGTCCCCGAGCAGCAGCACGCGGCCGTCGCGCCACCGGCCGGCGAGCCGGGCGCGGAAGACGTACTCGACGCTGCGGACCACCTCGACCGGTCGGTCGGTCCACGGGCGCAGCAGCTCCGCCACCGACACGTCGGCCGCGGACTCGCCGTCGTGCAGGCGGAACTCCCACCGGTAGCGGTCCTCCCCCACCTGCATGTACGTCGAGGGACGGCGGGGGTCGCAGACCTGGTGGACCCCGTCCCAGGTGCCGAGCGGCTCGGTGCGGCGGACGTCGACGACGAGCCAGCGCTCCTCGAAGCCCAGGTCGCGCCAGCCGGTGCCGAGCAGCTCGCGGACCGTGCTGTGCGCGCCGTCGCAGCCGAGCACGGCGTCGACCGCCACCTCGTCGACCTGGCCGGTCGTCACGTCGCGCAGGGTGGCCCGCGTGCCGGCCAGGCCGACCAGCTCGACCCCCTCGCGCACCTGCACGTCGGGGAGCGAGGCGACGTGCTCGCGCAGCAGCCGGTCGAGGTCGGGCTGGTGGAACATGCTGGCCTGCGGGTAGCCGTGCACCCCGACCGGCTCGGACCGTCCGAACTCGACCATTGTCCGCAGGTCGGCGTCGAGCAGCCGCATCCCGAGCGCCGGTCGGGTCAGCGGCAGCAGCGAGCCGGCGACCCCGACCTGCTGCAGCACGCGCATGACCTCGTCGTCGAGGTGGACCGCGCGCGGCAGCGGGTGCGGCTCGGTCCGACGCTCCACCAGCAGCGACGCCACGCCCTGCTGGGCGAGCAGGGCCGCGGTCGCAAGGCCCGTGGGGCCGCCACCCACGACCAGGACCCGGGGCCCGTCCGGGAGCACGGGCTCAGTCGCGGTGCGGTCGCCCGGTGTCGCGGACGACGACCAGCCGGTCGTCCGCGAGCAGCAGGTCGGCCTCGTCGGAGGCGTAGCGGCAGATCCGCCCACCGCGCAGGACGGCCAGCACCACCGCATCGAGGTCGCGGACGGCGCGGCCGACCTCGTCGGGCGTGACGGCGCGCTCGTTGAGCTCGAGGCCGGCGTGCGACACGAGCAGGTCCTCGACGACCTTGCCGGTCGCCGGGCTGACCGCCGCCACCGCGAGCAGCCGTCCGGCGGCCTCGGAGCTGACCACGACGCTGGTGGCGCCGCTCTGCTCGAGCAGGGGCGCGTTCTCGGACTCGCGGACGGCCGAGACGATCGGCGCACCGGGGTTCATCTGGCGCACGGTCAGGACGACGAGGATCGCCGTGTCGTCGCGGGCCGAGCTGACCAGGACCCGCTCGGCCGTCCGCACCCGCGCCTGCTCCAGCACCGCGCGGCGGGTGGCGTCGCCGAGCACGGCCGCGATCCCGTCGGCGTTGGCCTCCGCGACCACACCGGGATCGCCGTCGACGACGACGATCCGGTCGCGCGGGTAGCCGTCGGCCAACAGGGCGCGGACGGCGCTGCGCCCCTTCGTGCCGTAGCCGACGACGACGGTGTGTGCCTGCATGTGTGCCTTCCACCGGTTCTGCCGGTACTGCTCGCGGGTGCGCTCGGTGAGCACCTCGAGGGTGGTGCCGACCAGGACGATGAGGAACAGCACGCGCAGCGGCGTGACCACCAGGACGTTGATCAGGCGGGCCTGCTGGGTGAGCGGCGCGATGTCGCCGTAGCCCGTCGTCGACAGGCTGACGGTGGCGTAGTAGACGGCGTCGAGCAGACCGACGCCGTTGCCGTCGTTGTCGGCGTACCCGTGCCGGTCGAGGAAGACGGTGAGCACGGCCAGGCCGAGCAGGCCGAAGGCGATCAGGACCCGGCGCAGCACCGCCCACAGCGGCGGCGTCTCGTCCCGGGGGAGGCGCAGCGCGCTCACGCCGCTCCCCACGAGGCTCATACCGACCAGTATCAGCGGAGCAGGCCGTGCGCCGCCTGCGCGACCCGCTCGGGGGTCAGCGCGAGCAGGCCGGGGTCGACGTCGGCGGCGCCGTTGTCGCCGGTGCGCCCGGCCCAGAGCACGACGTGCTGCTCGCGCTCGGGCGGCGGCCCCCACAGGGCCGGGTCGGTCGGACCGAACAGCACGACCGACGGGGTGCCGTACGCCGTCGCCAGGTGGGCCACGCCCGTGTCGACGCAGACCACCAGGCGGGCCGCCGCGACGAGTGAGGCGAGCTCGAGCACGGTCGTACGGCCGGCGACGACGGCATCGGCGGCCAGGCCGGCGAGCCGGGCCACCTGCAGCGCCCGGTCGCGCTCCCCGGGTCCACCGGTGAGCAGGACGTCGGTCGGCAGGCTCCGGACGACCTCGGCCCACCGCTCCACCGGCCAGCGCCTCGACGGGAGGGCCGCCCCGCAGTGGACGAGCACCCTCGTCGGCGCCGGGCCGGGTACCGCGAGGCGCAGATCATCCCTGTCGCAGCGCATCCCGGCCTCCTCGAGCAGCCGGCACCAGCGGTGCACCTCGTGCTCCGCGGCCCGCCAGGTCGACGTGGTCCCGAAGGACACCAGCCGGCCCGGGCGGGAGGCGACCAGCACGGCGGTGCTCTGGGGGCCGCGTCCGTGCAGGTTCACGGCCAGGTCGGCCCCTCCCAGCGAGCGGTGCAGCGGTGCCAGGGGCACGGCGTGGACCACCTCGTCGACCGCGCCGGACAGCAGGGCGAGACCGGTCAGCGGAGCAGGAGCCGCGAGCGTGATGCGAGCGGTCGGCTGCGCCGCCCGCAGACCGCGCAGGGCCGGCACCGCCGTGAGCAGGTCGCCGAGGCCCAGAGCGCGCAGGGCCAGCACCCTCACCGGTGTCGCAGCCGGACCCACCCGGCGACCCACCAGCCGGTGGCGGCGAGCGGGACGACCGCAGAGGTGACGGCCATCGCCACCAACTCCTGCGGGGTCCGCGGCCCGGGGGCGATCCGCCGCCGCGCGAAGTCGGCCGTGAGGGCCGTCCAGACCAGCAGCCCGGGGCGCCGGGTCCGCGGGTGACCGGCCGCGAGCAGGGCCGCGGTGGTGGTCAGGTGCCACGACCGGCGGCCGCGCGGCACCTGCGCGCGGCGTCGCCACGACCGACCGTGCAGGGCGCGCATGAGGACGTCGTCGGCGTTGCCCCTCTGGCTGCGGACGCTCTGCCACCAGGACGACGGCCGGACCGGGTGGTCGACGCGGCGCTGCCCCTGCCCGATGCGCCAGCCGGCGGCGACGACACGCAGGCCCAGGTCGGCGTCCTCCCGGTAGGCGCGCGGGAAGCGCTCGTCGAAGCCCCCGACCTGCTCGAGCACCTCCCGCCGGTAGGCCAGGTCGGCCGTCGCCCACACCGCGGACTCGAGGCCGGCGGTGCTCCGTTCCCAGTCGGTCGGGCGCCGGTCAGCCGGCAGCGGCACCCGGACGCGGCCCTGCGTCCCCCCGACGTCGTCGCCGCACTCCTGCAGGTCGGCGCGCAGCCGGTCGACCCAGTCGTCCGGCGGCACGACGTCGTCGTCGAGGAACGCGACCCACGGCGCCCGGCAGGCCCTCCACCCGGTGTTGCGTGCCGCCGCGGGCCCTCGCCCGCCCGAGCGCAGGACGCGGACGCCGTCCGGCAGCGCGAGGTCCGCGCCACCCGCCCGGTCGTCGACGACGACGACCGGGATGCGGCCGACCAGCGGCGCGAGCACGGCGTGCAGGGACGGCCGACCGAGCGTCGGGACGACCACCTCGGCCTGGGTGGTCATCTCGCGCGTCGCACCGCGAACGGTCCGAGCGCCAGCAGGTCGATCGGTCCGGACCCGAAGCACTCCAGGGCGTCGCGGGGGTCGTCCACGACGGGTCGGCCGGCGGTGTTCAGCGAGGTGTTCACGACGACCGGGATCCCCGTCCGCTCCGCGAACCTCGTCAGCATCCGGGCGACCAGGGGCTCCTCGGCGGGGTCGACGGTCTGGACGCGCGCGCTGCCGTCGACGTGGACGACGACCGGGATCCGCTCCCTCCAGGCGGCCTTCACGCCGTGCGTGAAGAGCATGTAGGGCGAGGGCACCGGACCGGTGAACACCTCGTGAGCGCGGTCGAGCAGCACCATCGGTGCGACCGGGCGGAACTGCTCACGCCCCTTCACCGCGTTCATCCGATCGAGGTTCGCCGGGTAGCCGGGGTGCGCCAGCAGCGACCGGTGGCCGAGCGCGCGCGGACCGTACTCGGCGCGGCCCTGGAACCACGCGACGACGCCGTCCCCGGCCAGGCACCGGGCGACCTCCTCGGCGATGTCGTCGGGCCGCGTGTACGGCACCTGCGCCCTGAGGAGCCACTGCTCGAGCTCGGCGTCGGACCACGAGCGACCCAACGCCGCGGTCGTCATCGGCTGCACCTGGTCCCCGAGCTGGTGGGCGAGGTGCATCGCACCGCCCAGTGCCGTCCCGCTGTCGCCGCTCGCCGGCTGGACCCACACCTGCTCGAAGGGGCCGTGCTCCCACAGGACACTGTTGGCGACGCAGTTGAGCGCGACCCCGCCGGCCAGCACCAGCGCCGTGTCGCCCGTCTGCGCGTGGAGCCACCGGGCGAGCTCCAGCAGCACCTCCTGCAGCCGCACCTGGACGGTGCTCGCCAGGTCGGCCGAGTCCTGGTCGACGTGGTCGGACGCCCCGGCCCCAGGCTTGACGTAGGACGCCCACTCGACCGGCTCGACGACGAAGCCGCCCTCGCCCGTCGTCCGCACGAGGTGCCGGAACTCGTCGAGCCAGCGCGGCGTCCCGAAGGAGGCGAGCGCCATCACCTTGTACTCGTCGCTGCTGCGCCGGAAGCCCAGGTGCTCGGTGACCTCCTCGTAGAGCAGCCCCAGCGAGGAGGGCAGGTCCTGGGTGGCGAGCACCTCGAGGTCGCCGCCGCGGTTGCGGCCGGCGAGGGAGGAGGCGCGCTCACCCCGTCCGTCCAGGACCAGCACCGACGAGTCGTCGTACGGGGCAGCGAGGTACGCCGACGCGGCGTGCGCCACGTGGTGCGGCACGAAGCGCACGCTGCCCGGGTCGAGGCCGGGCAGCGCTGTGCGCAGCAGCAGCGGGGCGCGCTGGGCGTACAGGGTCCGCAGCGGCTCCCAGCCGGCCGTCATGACCTCGTCGAGGCGCATGCCGTCGAGGGACGGGCAGAGCGCCGGGTCGTAGGAGTACGCGACCGCGTCGAGGTCCTCGACGCCGGCTCCCGCGGCCTCGAGGCACCACCGGGCAGCGTGCACCGGCACCTCCCAGGCGGCGAAGGGCACGTTGTCGTGACCGTGCTTGCGCCGGGTGAAGCGCTCCTCCTCTGCCGCCGCGACGGTGACCCCGTCCGCGACGAGCGCGGCGGCAGGGTCGTGGAAGACGGCGTTGACCCCCAGGACTACGGCCACGAGCCCTCCCAGGCGGATGCCACGACGAGCTCGTAGATCTGGCAGCCGGGCGGCTGGGTCAGGACGTGCAGGACGGTGGCGGCCACCGCCTCCGGGCTGTTCAGCTTGGCGTCCGGCCCCGGCTTGTACTGCTCGTCGCGGTCGTCGAAGAAGGCCGTCGCCATGCCACCGGGGGTGAGCAGCGAGACGCCCACCTGCCCCTTCAGCTCGGCCTGCAGCGCACGGGTGAACCCGACGACGCCGAACTTGCTCGCGCAGTAGGCGGTCGCGTCGCCGACGGCCCGGTGGCCCAGGGTGCTGGCGACCGTCACGACGCGGGGGTGGGCGCTCGACCGCAGGTACGGCAGCGAGGCGCGCACGACCGCGGCCGTGCCGAGCAGGTTGACCATGACCACGCGGTCCCAGTCGGCGCCGTCGACGTCGGCGAGGGCGCCGCACCGGTCGGTGCCGGCGGACGTGACGACGGCGTCGAGCACCCCGCCCGCGCCGTCGACCAGCCGCCGCACGGCGTCCTCGGCGGCCCGGGTGTCGGACAGGTCGACGACCTCGTGCGGCACGCCGTCGACGGGGGCGCGGTCGAGGCCAAGGGGCCGACCCCCCGCGTCGCGGACGGCAGCCGCGACCGCGGCGCCCAGGCCGCTGGCCGCACCGGTGATCAGGACGGTTCCGAGAGGGGCTTCAGGCACGGGACGCTGCTTCCTGGACGAGGGACGTGGTGGAGCGACCGGCGAGGTAGGGCAGGACGACGGCCTGCCCGCCCCAGCGGGCGACGACGGGGGCCTCGGGCAGGTCGTCGACGGCGTAGTCGCCGCCCTTGGCCCACACGTCGGGCCGCAGGGTCGTGAGCGCGTCGACGGGGGTGTCCTCGTCGAAGACGACGACGGCGTCCACGCACGCCAGCGCGAGCAGCACCGTGGCCCGGTCGCACGCGCGCTGCAGCGGTCGCGTCGGGCCCTTGAGCCGGGCCACGGACGCGTCGGAGTTCAGGAGCACGACCAGGCAGTCGCCGAGGGCCCGGGCCTGCTGCAGCACCGTGACGTGGCCGGCGTGCAGCAGGTCGAAGCAGCCGCCGGTCGCGACGACGGTGCCTCCGGCGGCACGGACCCTCTCGACCACCTCGACCGCGTCGGCGCCGGCGTCCGCAGCGGCCCGTCCGACGCGGACCGAGGCCGCGCCGCCCGCCGCGACGAAGGCGCTCGCGGCCGCGACCGCACCCGTGACGGCCTCGGACGGCAGCGCGCCGTCGGCGACCAGTCCTGCTGCGGCGGAGGCGAACCGGTCCCCCGCTCCGCACGGGTCGGGGCAGGGCACGGTCGGCGCCGGCACCACCGTGGGTGGTGCGTCGCCGGAGACGAGCAGAGCCCCGCGCCCCGACAGGGTGATGCTGACCGCCGTCGCCCGCCACCGCAGGGCCAGCTCGCGGGCGCGGGCCGTGGTGGCGGTGAGCAGAGCACCGTCGTGGCCCGGGGCGAAGTGCTGGGCCTCGCTGGCGTTGGGGGTGGCCAGCACGACGCCGGCGACCGGCTCCTCCCCGCGCGGATGCGGGTCCCAGACCACGGGGGTGCGCCCGGAGGCGAGGCCCCCCAGGCACTCCCGTACCCCGGGCGCGGACGCCACGCCGCGCCCGTAGTCGGCCACGAGCACGGCCCGCGCTCCGTCCAGTTCCGTGCGGGCCTCCCCGGTCAGTGCACCGACCGCGCCGGCGGGCCCGCCCCTGTCCAGCCTGAGCAGCGACCGGCCCTGGCTGCGGACGCGCACCTTCTCCGGGGTGGCGCCGTCGAGCCCGAGGTCGACCACGCGGACACCGGCGTCGCGCAGGAGCTGCGCCAGCTCGCGGCCGGGGTCGTCGTGGGCCAGCGCCGTCACGAGCACGACGTCGCGGCCGTCGGAGGCGGCGAGCAGGGCGGCCAGCCCGGCGCCGCCGGGTCGGAGGACCTCGACCGGGCTGTCGACCACGGGGACCGGCGCGTCGGGGCAGAGCCGCTCGACCGTCCCGGTGAGGTCGCGGTCGAGGAGCGCGTCGCCGACGACGACGAGGGTCATCCGGACGGGTACGGGTCGTAGGAGCCGGACAGCGCGCTGCTCGGCCGGTCGGCGCCCACCTCGAGGTCGACGGCGGCGCACAGCAGGTGCAGGGCGACCTGGTGCACCTCTTGCACGGTGGCCGTGGCCGGCGCGTCGACGACCACCGCCTCGTCCGCCTGCTCCGACATCTCGTTCGGCCCGCTGCCGGTGAAGGCCCACACGGCCAGCCCGCCGTCGCGGGCGGCCCGCATGGCAGCGAGGACGTTGGCGCTGCCGCCGCTGGTCGACATCCCGAGCAGCACGTCACCGGGTCGGCCGTGCGCCTGCACCTGGCGGGCGAAGACGTGGTGGTAGCCGTAGTCGTTGGC
The DNA here is from genome assembly GCA_025966005.1 of Frankiales bacterium. Classification (GTDB taxonomy): domain Bacteria; phylum Actinomycetota; class Actinomycetes; order Mycobacteriales; family SCTD01; genus SCTD01. Next base: position 26,059 of record JAOPVV010000318.1, on the reverse strand, counting down.
GATGGCGGTCACGGCCGAGGTCTCGGCGTGCAGGGCGATCGCCGACAGCGCGGGACGGTCGTCGCGGTAGCGGCCGACCAGCTCGGCGGTGAGGTGCTGGGCCTGCGCCGCGCTGCCGCCGTTCCCCGCGGCGAGCAGGCGACCTCCACCGACCAGCACCGCGGCCAGCCGGCGTCCCCAGTCGTCGACCAGGTCGGTGTCGAGCGACGGGAGCGCGGCGAGCAGCGCCCGGACGTGGGCGGCACCGGAGAGCAGCGGAGCGGTCATGACGACACCTCCCGGGAGAGCGGCTGCGTGCGGGCACCCGCAGACGGCACGACGTCGGCGTAGGCGGCGAGCGTCTGGGCGGCGACGCGGTCCCACGAGTAGCGGGCCTGGGCGCGCTCGGACCCCGACCGGCCCAGGGAGGCCCGGCGCCGGACGTCCAGGAGCAGCTCGTCCAGGACCTCGGCGAGGGCAGCCGGGTCCCGCGGGGGCACGAGCAGGCCGGTCTGGCCGTGCACGACCGTGTCGACCAGCCCACCCACGGCGCTGGCCACGACGGGCACGCCGCAGGCCATCGCCTCCAGCGGCACGATGCCGAACGGCTCGTACCAGGGCACGCACACGGCGACGTCCGCTGAACGCAGCAGCGGGGGGAGGTCGTCGCGCCCGACCCGACCGAGGAACCGCACCCGGTCGGCGATGCCTGCCTGACCGGCGATCCCGCGCAGCCGTGCGACTTCCGCGTCGTCGTCGAGGTGCCCGGCGTCGGGCCCGCCGGCGACGACCAGCTCGACGTCGCGGCGATGGAGCAGGCCCACGGCGGAGATCGCGTTGCCCACGCCCTTGCGCTCCACGAGCCGGCCGACGCAGAGCACCCGCAGACGCCCCGGTGCGCGCGGCGCCGACGGACCGACCGGGGTGAACGCGGCGAGGTCGACGCCGCACGGAACGACCGACACCCGCCGCCGGTCGGCGCCCAGGCGCAGCAGCTCGAAGACCTCGTCGCTGCAGGTCGCCACGATCCTGTCGACCGACCGGGCCAGCTCCTGCTCGATGGCGAGCCGCGCGGCGGGGCTGGTGTCGCGCGCCCCCTGGTGCCGCTGCTTGACGACCCCGAGGGCGTGGAACGTCTGGACGACGGGGATGCCGAGCGGACGGGCGGCCGCGACGGCCGCCAGCCCGCTCATCCAGAAGTGCGCGTGCACGACGTCCGGGCGGTGGCTGCGCCACTGCCGGTGCAGGTCGGCCGCGAACGCCTGCATGTGCGGCAGCAGGTCGTCCTTCGGCAGGGCCGTCGGGGGTCCGGCCGGGACGTGGTCGACCGTGACGCCCTGGCCCGTCCGCACCCGCCGGGGGAGGCCCGCGTCGTCGCGACGGGTGTGCACGACGACGTGCGCGCGGCGGCGGGCGAGGGCAGCGGCGAGGGCCGCGACGTGGACGTTCTGCCCGCCTGCGTCGACCCCACCGAGCACCGCGAGCGGGCTCGCGTGCTCCGAGACCATGGCGATCCTCATGCGCTCACCTCGACGGGTCGAAGGACTGCTGGAGACACCAGCCCCCGGACGGCAGCTGCGGCCGCGGCGACCGGGACGCCCTGCAGGCACGGGTGTCCGGGGACCGGGCAGGTGCGGGCGCGGGACGAGGCGCAGCCGGCGTGCTGGTCGCCCAGCAGGACGTGCGGCACGCGGTACGGGCGCCACCGCTCGGCGGGGACGACGGGGGCGAACAGCGAGACCACGGGGGTGGCGACGGCCGCGGCCAGGTGAGACGGGCCCGTGTTGCCCACCACGACGCACTCCGCGCGGGCCAGCACGTCGCCCAGCTGGGCGAGATCGGTGGCGCCGCCGAGGTCGCGCCCCCGGGAGCCTGCGACGTCCCTCGTGAGCGCCCGCTCGTCCGGACCGCCGGTGACGACGACGCGGTGGCCGTCGGCGTGCAGCGCCTCCACCAGCTCCGCCGTCCACGAGGGCACAGGCGCGCGGGACGGGACGGAGGCACCCGGGTGCACCACGACGTAGGGCGGGCCGCCCGTGAGCGCCCGGGTGTCGGGCAGCGGCTCGCGGACGGCGAGCGCACCGAGATCGCCTGCTGGCAGGAGGAACCCGGCCGTCTCGGCCAGCCGCAGCTGCCGCTGCGCCTCGTGCAGCCCCGTGTCCGGGAGCTGCAGCCGCAGGTCGAGCAGGGACCCCGGGTAGTCGGCGCTGTGCGCGCCGATCCAGCGGACTCCGGCGAGGCGCAGCAGGAGCGCCAGCGGCAGCGCGCTCTGGTGGAACGACGTCAGGACGAGCGCGCGCTCGACGCCCCGTTCGCGGACCAGCGACACGAGCCCGTCGACAGACGCCGGGTCGACCGGCGGGGGGTCGGCCTCGATCCACGGGCAGGACCACACCACGACCTCGTCGACGCCGGGCAGCAGCCGACCGGCCGATGCTCCGCGTGGGCCGACCAGCAGGACGACCCGCTCCCCCGACGCCGCGACCGCACGGACCGCCGGGCCCGCCAGGAGCACGTCACCGTCGCTGTCGAGGCGCGTCACGAGGACGGTCATGACGGACCCGACAGCAGCAGGCGCACGGCCGACAGCAGGTCCGGCGCCACCTCGGGGGCGTCCCCGAGCTCCTGCACCCGTGTCGTGCGCGTGGGGACGAGGACGGGACGCGCACCGGCCGCGAGGGCCGCACCGACGTCCGCCCCGATGTCGCCGATGAGGGCAGTGCGGGTGACGTCCACGCCCAGCCGCCCTGCGGCCTCGACGAGCATCCCCGGCGCGGGCTTGCGGCAGCCGCAGCCGTCGTGAGGACCGTGCTCGCACACGACGAACGGCCCCAGCGGTCCGAGCACCTGCTCCACCCTGGCGTTGACCGCGTCCACCTGCTCGCGCGTGAGCAGGCCCCGTGCGACACCGCTCTGGTTCGACACGACCGCGGTCGGGATGCCGGCGGCGCGCAGCAGGTCCAGCGCCTCGCGGGCGGTCGGCACGGGCTGCACCAGGTCGGGGTCGCCGTTGTACGGGACGTCGACCACGAGGGTGCCGTCGCGGTCGAGGAGCACCGCACTGGGGCGCCGCACCGTCCGACCGGTCCTCATGGCGACGGCGCTCCCCAGGGTGTCCCCGACGAAACACCCACCTTCCGGAAGGTGCGGGTGGCGGTAGGGCCATGTGGCGCTCAGGACACAGCCCCGGTTCGACGGTCGGCGGCGGGGAAGCCCGGGGCCGTGGGTACCCCGCTGCGGGTGCTGACCTGGCACGTCCACGGGTCGTACCTGAACTACCTCAGCCACGTCCCGGTCACCTGGCTGCTGCCGGTCCGACCGGACCGCCGGGCCGGGTACGGCGGCCGGGGCGACACGTTCACCTGGCCGGACTCCGTGGTCGAGGTCCCGGCCGGTGAGGTCGGCGGCCTGGACGTCGACGTGGTCCTGACGCAGAGCCGGGCGAACTGGGAGGTCGACCGGCACCAGCTGCTCGGTGCGCGGGTGGCCGAGCTCCCCCGCGTGCACGTCGAGCACGACCCGCCCGCGACCTGGCCGAACGACGCCCTGCACCCCGTGCAGGACGAGCAGGCGCTGCTGGTGCACGTCACCGAGTTCAACCGGCTGATGTGGGACAGCGGCAGGACGCCGTCGACCGTCGTCGAGCACGGCGTCGCCGTTCCCGACGTGCCCTGGACCGGCGAGCAGGCGCGTGGCGTCGCGGTCGTCAACAACCTCTGGACGCGGGGCCGCCGTCTCGGCCCGGACGTTCTCGAGCGGGTCGCGCAGGACGTCCCGGTCGACCTCGCCGGCATGGGCGGCGAGCGCTTCCCGGGCTGGCTCGGCGACGTCCGGCTCGACGACCTGCACCACCGGCTCGGCACCTACCGCTGCTTCGTCAACCCGATCCGGTACACGTCGCTGGGACTGGCGGTCTGCGAGGCGATGGCGCTGGGGCTGCCGGTCGTCGGCCTCGCCACGACCGAGATGGCGACGGCGGTCCGCAACGGGGTCAACGGCTACGTCGAGACCGACGTCGAGCGGCTGGTCGGGCACGCCCGCCGGCTGGTGCGCGACCGCGACGAGGCGGCCGAGCTGTCGACGGGGGCTCGGCGGGTCGCGCAGCAGCGCTTCGGCATCGACCGGTTCGCCGCCGACTGGTCACGGGTCCTGCACGCGCAGGCCGGACGGGCCCCGTAGCGTCCGCTGCTCCGACCACGTCAGGAGCAGCAGTGCGCGAGTACCTCGGCAGGACCGCCGTCATCACCGGGGCGGGCTCAGGCATCGGGCGCGCGCTCGCCCTCGAGCTGGCCGGCCGCGGCGCCCGGCTGGCCGTCAGCGACGTCGACGAGGTCGCGGCCAAGGACACCGCGGAGGCCTGCCGCTCCCGCGGCGCCTCGGCGCACTCGTGGCAGCTCGACGTCGCCGACCGCGACGCGGTGTTCGCGCACGCCGGCGACGTCGTCGAGCACTTCGGCGCGGCCCACCTGCTCGTCAACAACGCCGGGGTCGCGCTGCACGGCGCCGTCGCCGAGCTGACCGACGCCGACATGCGCTGGGTGATGGAGATCGACTACTGGGGCGTCGTCCACGGCAGTCAGGCCTTCCTGCCGCACCTGGCGGCCTCGGGTGAGGGGCAGCTCGCGAACGTGTCGAGCGTCTTCGGCCTGATCTCGGTGCCGAAGCAGGCCGCCTACAACGCCGCGAAGTTCGCGGTCCGCGGCTTCACCGAGGCGCTGCGCCAGGAGGTCCGGCTCGACGGCCTGCCGGTGTCGGTCAGCTGCATCCACCCCGGCGGCGTGCGGACGGCCATCGCCCGGAGCGCCCGGGTCACGGCGTCCGAGGACAGCGACCGGACGGCGGCGGTCTTCGACCAGCTGGCCCGGACGTCGCCGGCGGCCGCCGCACGCAGCATCGTGCGCGGTCTGCGCCGCGACCGGGCCCGCATCCTGGTCGGGCCGGATGCCTACGTCATGGCCGGTCTGCCCCGGCTGCTCGGCGCGCGCTACGGCGCGGTCGTCGCCGCCGCCGCCCGGGGCAGGGTCTAGGGACAGCGTCTAGAGCGACACCTCGAGCCGGAGCGCCTGCGACGGCTGGTCCGGGTCGTCCGCGTCCACGACGGCGAGCAGGCGCAGCACGCCGCCGGCAGGGACCCCGGACGACTCGAGGGCCAGGCCCTCGACCTTGCGCACCGCGCCGTCGACCTCGGGCAGGCGCTTGAGGTCGCGGACGCCGTCGGCGTCCAGCACCGCCAGCGCCGTCGCCACGACCAGCCCGTCGTCGACGGCGTTCGGGGTGTCCTCGGCCGTCGCGCTGACCAGCACGAGACCGCCCGGCAGGGCCACCGCGTCGGTCACCGCCAGGGCGACCCCGTCGACGAGCGGCAGCTCCAGCCGCTGCACGGAGGCGACCACCTCGGGCCGGCCCTGCAGCAGGGCAGCGAGCTGCAGGTCGACCGACCCCGACGCCCGGCCACCGCTGCCCCGCTGGAACCACCGCACTGCCCCGCCGACCAGACAGGCCCCCTCGAGGTTGAGCTGGTCGCGCGGGAGGCCCAGGGCCTCGGCGACGGCGTCCTGCACCACCGCGAGGTCGAGCACCTGCGGCGCCGAGCCGTCCTCGAGCAGCAGGGCGCCGCGCGTCCGCGCGGGAGTGGAGCCCGAGCCGAGCAGCAGCACGCCGCCCGGAACGGCGCAGGCCGCCTCCAGGTCGGGCTTGAGGTGCTTGGTGCCGGACGCCTCGTCGAAGAGGTCCAGCCCGTCGACCGGCGGCAGCACGCGCAGCCGGTCGACGCCCGCGCGGTGCCACCAGGCGGCGTGCGTCGCGTCGTCCTGGACGACCAGCCAGCCGCCCCGGTGGCGGACGACCGCGGAGGCCGCGCGCACCGGCTCGCCGTCGTCGAAGCGCAGGACGCTGCTGGTGCGGACCTGGACCCTCATGCCGGCACGCCTGCCGCTCAGGCCGGGAGCGACACCCCGCCGGAGGGGGCGCGCAGCGCCGCGAGCTGGGTGACGTAGAGCTGCTCCTTGATCGCCCCGAGGGTGGGGCCGGCCTTGGCGGTCAGCGCGCGGGCCTGCTCGACCGCGGTCGACCGGACGGCGTCCTCCGCGACGGCGGCGTCGACGATCCCGGCGGCGAGCGCCTGCTCACCGCCGTAGCGGCGTCCGGTGGTCATCGCGTCGTGCGCGACCTGCGGGGTCAGCCGACCGACGATGAGCGCGGACATCCCTGCGGTGAAGGGGATGTCGATGTCCACCTCGGGGAGGCAGAAGAAGCCGCGGTCGGCCCGCATGACCCGGAAGTCGTGCGCCAGGGCGAGCATCCCGCCGGCGGCGAAGACGTGGCCCTGGCAGGCTGCGACGGTCGGCACGGGCAGCGAGAGCACCCGGGCGAACAGCCCGTGCACGCTGTCGATGAAGGGCGTGACCTCGGCGTAGTGGGCCATCAGCCACTCGAGGTCGATCCCGTTGCTCCAGATCTTGCCGGTGGCCGTCGTGACCAGCGCCCGCGGACCCTCGGCCGCGGCGACCTCGTCCAGCAGCGCCATGACCGCACCGATCCAGGTCGGGTTGAGGCGGTTCTCGTCGCTGCCGAGGTCGAGGACGAAGACCTCGCCGTCGCGGTCCAGCTGGGGCACGGTCGCTCCTGGGGCAGGGGGATGATCTCGGTGGAGCCGCAGGCTACCGAGCGGCGCCGGAGGTCCACGAGGCCGGCCTCAGGCGAGCGGGACCGGCCGGTCCGCGGGCAGCTCGCCGACCGCGACCGCCACCACCTCGTACGCCGTCAGCGCGACGTCCGCGCCGATGCTGGTGAGGAAGGCCGTGTCGGCGGCGTCGCGCCCGGTGGCGATGCGCCATCGACGGGCGGGGCGCCAGCCCGGTGGCGTCGAGCACCCGCCAGCTGCCCTCGACCGCGATCTCGGCGACCGCGTGGAAGTCCATCGGCGCCAGGTACGGCGCGCACACCGTCGCGGCAGACACCGCGGCCGGACAGCGGGGAGCGCCCGCCGATGCTGCCCGCCGCAGGTTTCCCCCGGGTGTCGCACGACGTGCGCAGCGCCGCTGGGAGGATGTCGGCGTGCCCTCCTCCGCCCGCGACCACGACCACGACCACCACCGCGACCACGACCACGACCACGACGTCGCATGAGCGTCCTGCTGGTGACCGGCACCGGCACCGGTGTCGGCAAGACGGTGGTGACGGCCGCGGTGGCCGCCCTCGCCCTCTCGCACGGGCAGCGGGTCACCGTCCTCAAGCCGGCCCAGACCGGCGTCCCGGACGGGGCCCCCGGTGACCTGGCCGAGGTCGCACGGCTGGCTCCGGGCGTCGAGCAGGTCGAGCTGGTGCGCTACCCCGACCCGCTGTCCCCGGCCGCGGCCGCGCGCGCCAGCGGGCTGGCCCCGCTCGACCCGGCGCGGTGCGTGCAGGCGGTCCTCGACGCCGGGTCCTCCGCCGACCTGGTGCTCGTCGAGGGGGCCGGCGGGCTGCTCGTCCGGTACGACGGGGACGGCTTCACGATGGCCGAGCTGGCCCGCACGATGCGCCTGCCGGTGCTGGTCGTCGTGCAGGCCGGCCTCGGGTCGCTCAACGCCACCGCGCTGACCCTCGAGGTGATGGCCGCCCGCGGCCTCGACCTCTCCGGCCTGGTCATCGGCGCCTGGCCGAACGACCCTGACCTCGCCGCGCGCAGCAACGTCGCCGACCTTGAGATGCTCGGCGCACGGCCACTTCTCGGCGCCCTGCCCGACGGCCTCGCGGACCTCGACCCGGTCGCCTTCGCCCGGGCGGCGCGCGCCGGCCTGGGGCCCTCCTTCGGCGGCGCCTTCGACGCCGCGGCCTTCCGGGCGGGCTGCCGGTGACCGGGCTCGTCGCCCGCGACCGGCGGCACGTCTGGCACCCGTACGCCTCGGTGACCGAGCCGGCGCCGCTGTGGCCGGTGGTCGACGCCCACGGCACCCGACTGGTGCTGGAGGACGGCCGCGAGCTGGTCGACGGGATGTCGTCGTGGTGGGCCGCCGTACACGGCTACCGCCACCCGGTGCTGGACGCCGCGCTGCACGCCCAGGTCGACCGCTTCTCGCACGTCATGTTCGGTGGTCTGACGCACGAGCCGGCCGTCGGGCTGGCCGAGCTGCTGGTCGAGATCACCCCGCCGGAGCTGACCCGGGTCTTCTTCGCCGACAGCGGCAGCGTCGCCGTCGAGGTCGCGCTGAAGCTGGCGCTGCAGGCCTTCGGCGGCCGCCGTCCGAGGGTGCTCACCGTCCGCGGCGGCTACCACGGCGACACCGCCGGGGCGATGTCGGTGTGCGACCCGGTGACCGGCATGCACGGGCTGTTCCGCGACCACGTGGCACAGCAGCTGTTCGTCGCTCGGCCCCGTCCGACCTTCGACGAGGCCTTCCTCGACAGCGACCTCGACGAGGTGCGCGAGGTGCTCCGCACGCACGGAGAGCAGCTGGCCGCGGTCATCGTCGAGCCGGTGCTGCAGGGCGCCGGCGGCATGCGGGCCTACTCCCCCGACTACCTGCGGGCGCTGGTGGCGCTGTGCCGGTCGTACGGCCTGCTCGTCGTCTTTGACGAGATCGCCACCGGCTTCGGCCGGACCGGACCGCTGTGGGCGATGGAGCACGCCGGCGTCGTGCCGGACGTGCTGTGCCTCGGCAAGGCGCTGACGGGCGGCTGCCTGACGCTCGGCGCCGTGCTGTGCAGCGACGCGGTCGCCGAGGCGGTCTGCGCCGACGGCGGGGCGTTCATGCACGGCCCGACGTTCATGGGCAACCCGCTGGCCTGCGCGGTGGCCACGGCGAGCACCCGGCTGCTGCTGGACGGCCCGTGGCAGGCGACGGTCGGCCACCTCGGTGCCGGGCTGCGGGCCGGGCTGGCCCCTGCCCGCGAGCTGCCCGGGGTCGCCGACGTGCGGGTGCTCGGGGCGGTCGGCGTGGTCGAGCTCGCCGACCAGCCCGACTCCCGGCGGCTCCAGGCGGCCCTGGTCGAGCGGGGCGCATGGGTGCGTCCGTTCGGCCGGCTGGTCTACGCGATGCCGCCGTACGTCAGCACCGACGACGACCTGGCGACGGTGACGGCCGCGATGGTCGGGGCCGTCGAGGAGGTCACCAGTGCGAGGTGCCCGGAGCGCCCTTGAACGGGCCGACGACGTCGCCGGTGACCCAGCCGCCGTAGAAGCCGCCCTCCTGCGGGCGCACCACCTCGCCGTCCACGGTGCACGCGTCGACGGCGGCCGGGTACACCGCGACAGCCCCGGCCAGCGCGGCGAACTCGCGCACGGGTGACGGGTAGGTCCAGGCCGACCGGGACGCGCGCCGCCCGCCGCCGACGACGTCGAGGTAGGCCGCGACGCCCTTCCACTCGCAGAGGGACGAGCCGGCGGCTGGCTCGAGCGAGCCGTCCAGCCAGTCCTCCCGCGGCAGGTACCAGGACGGCGGGTGGCTCGTCTCGAGCACTCGCCAGGCCCGCGTCGTGCGGCACACCTCGACACCCCCGAGCACCACGGCGACCCGTCGGTCGGAGCGCTCGAGCCGCGGGGGACGGGGGTAGTCCCAGACCGACTCCTGGCCCGGACCCGGCGCCGGGGGGTGGCGGGGCGGGGCGGTCAGCGGCGTCGGCGGCGCAGCAGGAGCAGCACCACGGCGAGGGCCGCTGCGGCGCCCGCGTACACCGGCAGCCGCGACGGCGCCGTCGACATCGCGGAGGTCGTGGAGCGGTAGGGCGGGACCTGCGACCCGGCCGGTGCGGTCACCGGCGGCGGGGTCGCGTCGGCCAGGGCGCCGGCCGACGACACCGGGATCGTCACGGTCTCCTGCGACAGCGGGTGCGGTGCGGCGAGCACGGGCGACGGGGCGGACAGCCGGCGGGAGGACGCGTCCTCGGTGCCGCCGACCTTCTCCTTGGCGGCTGCCGTGGCGGCGATGGCGCTCTCCTTCACCGAGCCGGCCGCCTCCTTGACCGTCTCGGCTGCGGCGTGCGCGCCCGTCTTCACGGCGTCCTCGGCCTTGGCGGCGGTCTCCTTGACGCGCTCCCCGACCTGCGCCTTGGTCCGCTTGGCGACCCGCTTCGGGCTCACCTTGTCGGCGATGGCGTCGAGCGTCTCGGCGAGCTCCTCACGGGTGCGCTCGATGTCGGCCGCCAGCGCCTCCGGGTCCTTGCCGGCCGTGCTGGGAGCCACCGCCGACGGGACCTCCGTGGAGGTCGAGCGCTGCTCGCCAGCCGTCCGGGGCCGCTTGGGGCTCCACGATCCCTCGACCGCGTCGTCCTTGCCGTCACTCGCCACCGTCGGTGCTCCTCTGCTGTGGTCCGGGCCTGCTGTGGTCTGGCCCTGCTGTCGCCGGGCCGCCTCGTCCTGCCCGGTCCTGATCATGTCCTGCCGGGGTCCGTGCCCGCGGCGCCCCCGGAGGAACCCAGTGCGGAGCGACCCAGCGCCTGCAGGGTGATGGCGGCGTCGACCAGCGCGAGGTGGCTGAAGGCCTGCGGGAAGTTGCCGGTCATCCGCCCGAGCCGGCCGTCGTACTCCTCCGCGAGCAGGCCGACGTCGTTGCGCAGCGCGAGCAGCTCCTCGAACATCGCGGTCGCCTCGTCGACCCGGCCGGAGACGGCGAGCGCCTCGACCAGCCAGAACGAGCACGCCAGGAAACTGCCCTCGCCGGCGGCGAGCCCGTCGACCGAGGCCCCGTCGACGACGACGTCGGTGGCGTACCGGTCGACCAGCGGACCGTGCCGCAGCTCGCGGCTGACCGCGTCGACGGTGGAGACGAAGCGGGGGTCGTCGCCCGGCAGGAAGCCGACCTTGGCCAGCACCAGCAGCGACGCGTCGAGGGTCGTGCCGCCGTAGTACTGGGTGAACGCGCCGATCTCGTCGTCCCAGCCGAGGTCGCACACCTCCGCGTGCACCTCATCGCGCACGGCCCGCCAGCGCTCGACGTCGCCGTCCAGCCCGAGCAGCTCGGCCGTGCGCACGGCCCGGTCGAAGGCGACCCACACCATGACCTGCGAGTGGGTGAAGCGGCGCCGCGGCCCGCGGACCTCCCACAGGCCGCTGTCGGGCTCCTCGCGCACCCGCTCGAGGTGGCGCAGCACCGCCTTCTGCACGGCCCAGGCGAAGGGGTCGCCGTCCAGTCCGGTGACCGCGGCCAGGTGCAGCGCGGAGATCAGCTCGCCGTAGACGTCGAGCTGGAACTGCGTCGCGGCGCCGTTGCCGATCCGCACCGGCAGGCTGCCCTCGTAGCCGCCCAGGTGAGCCAGCTCGCTCTCCGGCAGGATCCGCTCCCCGGCGACGCCGTACATGATCTGCATCTGGTCGGGCGAGCCCGCGACCGCCCGCAGCAGCCACGCGCGCCACTGGTCGGCCTCCTCGGTGTAGCCGGCGTCGAGCAGCGAGTGCAGGCACAGCGCGGCGTCGCGGATCCAGCAGTAGCGGTAGTCCCAGTTGCGGGCCCCGCCGACCGCCTCCGGCAGCGACGTCGTGGGCGCCGCGACGATCCCGCCGGTCGGCCGGTAGGTCATGGCCTTCAGCGTGATGAGCGACCGTTCGACGGCCTCGGCGTAGGGCCCGTCGTAGGTCGAGCGGGCCGACCACTGCGACCAGTGCTCCTCGGTCTGGGCGATCCCCTCGGCGACCGTGTGGGGGTGCGGGACCGGCTCGTGCGAGGGGAACCAGACCATCGCGCTGTCGACGACGTCGCCCTCGCGGACGGTGAAGTACGCGTGGTGGGAGCGGTCGGCACCGCGATGGTCGGCGTGCGGCAGGACGTCGCCCCGCAGCACCACGGCGTCCGGTCCGGCGATCGCCAGCAGCACCTCGTGGCCGTCGTCGTCGGTGCTGCGGCGCACCCAGGGGACGACCGTGCCGTAGCCGAAGCGGATGACCCAGCGCATCGCCATCTCGACCTCGCCGCGCACGCCCTCGACGCGCCGGACGATGTCGGCGTGCTCGTTCCGGGGTGGCATCGCGTCGGTCAGCCGCACGACGCCGGTGGCCGTCTCCCACTCGGTCTCGAGCACGAGCGTGCCCTCGCGGTAGCGGCGCGAGGTCCGGAGCACGACGCCGTCGGCCAGGCCACGGGGGCAGATCTGCCACCGCCCGTTGCCCTCGTCGCCGAGCAGGCCGGCGAACATCGCCGCGGCGTCGAAGCGCGGCATGCAGAGCCAGTCGATCGAGCCGTTGCTGCCGACCAGGGCCATCGTGTGGGTGTCGCCGACGACGGCGTAGTCCTCGATGCGCAGGCCGGGTTCACGGGGGTGCGCCATGGCCTCATCCTGCCCGCAGGCAGACTGGCGCGCATGGCTGCCACTCCCCGCCTCGCCCCGGGCGACCGGGCCCCGGACTTCACCCTCCCCGACGCCGACGGGAACGCCGTCGCGCTCGCCGACCTGCGCGGGCAGAAGGTGCTGCTGTACGTCTACCCGGCCGCCGCGACCCCCGGCTGCACGACGCAGGCCTGCGACTTCCAGGACAGCCTGCCGGCGCTGCAGGCCGCCGGCTACGCGGTCGTGGGCCTGTCGCCGGACCCGCCGGCGAAGCTGGCGGCGTTCCGCGACGCCGAGGGCCTGACCTTCCCGCTGCTGTCCGATCCCGACAAGGCCGTGCTCACCGCGTACGGCGCCTTCGGCGAGAAGCAGCTCTACGGCAAGACCGTCGTCGGCGTGATCCGCTCGACCTTCGTCATCGACGAGCAGGGCGTGCTGACGCTGGCGTCGTACGCCGTGAAGGCCAAGGGTCACCTCGCCAAGCTGCGCCGCGACCTCGGCGTCGACGCGGCGTAGACGGCGACGTCCTGTGGGGCGACGGACGCGCGCACCCGTTGGCCGCGGTGCAGCCCGAGCTCGGCGACCCGCGCCGCCGGGACGTCCGCCACGAGGTCCGGCGGGCCGTCGAGCCGCACCCGCACGGATGAGCCGTGCTGCTCCACCCCGCGGACCGTGACGGCGAAACCCGGGCCGTCGAGCGACAGGCCCACGGCGGACGGCGCCACGGCGACCAGCACCTCGCCGGTCGCGGGCACGGCCAGCTCGACGCCGTGCAGATCGGTGCAGGGACCCCGCCCGATGCCGCGCAGCAGCACGAGCCCGACGAGCTCGGCCACGTAGTCGTCCTGTGGACTGGCGGCGACCTCGGCCGGGCAGCCCTCCTGCACGACCCGGCCGGCGTCGAGCACGGCCAGCCGGTCGGCCAGCACGAGCGCGTCGACCGCGTCGTGGGTGACCAGCACCGTGACGCCGGCGAAGTCCTCGAGGTGGGCGCGCAGGTCGGTGCGGACGTCCAGCCGGGTCACGGCGTCGAGCGCGGCCAGCGGCTCGTCGAGCACGAGCAGGGCCGGCTCGGTGACCAGGGCGCGGGCGAGGGCGACCCGCTGGGCCTGGCCGCCCGAGAGCTCGCGCGGACGGGCGTCGGCCCGGTCGGCGAGCCCGACCCCGTCGAGCCCGGCCAGCGCGCGGGCCAGCGCCTCCGGCTTGCGCAGCCCACGGGCGCGCAGGCCGTAGGCGACGTTCTGCACGGCGGACAGGTGCGGCAGCAGCAGGTGGTCCTGGGGCACCAGCCCGACCCTGCGGAGCTCGGGCGGCACGAACACGCCGGCGGCCGGGTCGTCCAGCACCTGCCCGCCGACCGCGAGCCGGCCGCGGGTCAGCGGCAGCAGCCCGGCCAGCGCGCGCAGGGCGGTGGTCTTGCCGGCGCCGTTCGGCCCGACCAGCGCCAGCACCTCGCCCGGCTCGGCGTCCAGGACCACGTCCAGGGAGAAGGCGTCACGGTCGACGCCGAGCTCGGCCCTCATCGGACGGCGCTCATCGGACGGCTGTCCAGCGCTCGCGCAGCCCGGCCAGCACCGCCACCGACACGAGCAGCAGCACCAGCGACAGCGCGATCGCCGCCTCCGGGTCGGTCTCGAGGGCGAGGTAGATGGCCAGCGGCATGGTCTGCGTGCGCCCCGGGAAGCTGCCGGCGAAGGTGATCGTGGCGCCGAACTCGCCCAGCGCCCGGGCGAACGACAGCACGGCGCCGGCCGCGACGCCCGGGGCGACCAACGGAAGGGTCACGGTCCGGAAGACGTGCCAGCGGGTGCCGCCGAGGGTCGCCGCGACCTCCTCGTAGCGGCGGTCGGCGCCCCGCAGCGCCCCCTCGACGGCGAGCACGAGGAACGGCAGCGCGACGAACGTCTCGGCCAGCACGACGGCGGCGGGGGTGAAGGGCAGGGTGAGGCCGGTCAGCGCCTCGAGCGGACGGCCGACGACGCCCCGGCGGCCGAGCAGCAGCAGCAGCGCCACGCCCCCGACGACGGGGGGCAGTACCAGCGGGACGGTGACCAGCGCGCGGACGACCGCGCGTCCCGGCAGGTCGGCCCGGGCCAGCAGCCAGGCCAGCGGCACCCCGAGCAGGACGCACAGACCGGTCGCCACCGCCGCGGTGCCGAGCGAGAGCCGCAGCGCCTCCCCGACGGCCGGCTCGCGCAGCAGGCGCGGCAGCGCCGACCACGGCGCCCGCAGCAGCAGCGCCAGCAGGGGCAGGACGAGCAGGGCCAGGGCGAGGACCCCGGGTGCGAGCAGGACGGCGGGGGGTCGACGGCGCGTGCGCCTCACAGTGGGGGCAGGAAGCCGGCGGCGGCGAGCTCCCGCTGGGCGTCGGCGCCGAGCAGCGCGGCGACGAGGTCGGCGGCCAGGTCGGGCGACGCGCCACCGGAGAGGGCCACCGCCGGGTAGTCGGCCGGGACGCGCTGCGCCGGCGGCAGCGTGACGCCCTCGACGTCGTCGCCGGCCGCCCGGACGTCGGTGGCGTAGACGAGCCCGGCGTCGACCTCGCCGGTGCGGACCTTGGTCAGCACGGCGCGGACGTCCTGCTCGAGGGTGTCGGGCCGCGGGTCGACCCGCGCGACGGTGAAGGCGGACGCCGCTGCCGCCCCGCACGGCACCTGCGCCGCGCAGACGGCGAGGTCGAGGTCGTCGCGGGCGAAGTCCGCCAGACCGGTCACCGCGCCCGGATTGCCTGTCGGCACGGCGATCTCGAGGCTGTTTCGGGCGAACACGACCGGCTCGCCCACGGAGTCGCCGCTGTCGAGGACCACCTGCAGGGCCGCCGGGCTGGCCACGGCCAGGACGTCGGCCGGCGCTCCGGCCGCGACCGACTGCGCCAGGCCGGCGCTGCCGCCGAACGACAGCACGACCTGCGTACCCGGGTGGGTCCGCTCGAACTGCTCGGCGATGGGGGGCAGGACGTCGGTGAGGGAGGCGGCCGCCAGCACCACGAGCCGGGCACCCGCGGGCTCGTCGGCCGCACAGCCGGTCAGGGCCGCCACGGCTGCGACCACGACGACCGCCGCGGCCCGCCGGCGGGTTACCGTCCGTCCGCGCGTCACCGTCCGCTCGGCAGGGCGATGACGACCTGGGTCGCCTTCACCGACGCCGTCGCCAGCACGCCGACCTCCAGCCCCAGCTCGTCGGCCGCCTCACGGCTCATCAGCGACACCAGGCGGAACGGTCCGGCCTGCAGGTCGACCTGGGCCATGACGCCGTCGCGCAGCACCCTCGTGACGATCCCCGTCAGGTGGTTGCGCGCCGACTCCCGCGACGGCTCGGGCTCGTCGGCCAACGACCGCGCCAGCGCAGCCAGGTCGACCCCGTCGACCACCTGGCGCCCCGCCTCGTCGCGCGTCGTCGCCAGCCGCCCGCTCTCGGCCCACCGCCGGACCGTGTCGTCGCTGACCCCGAGCAGAACGGCCGCCTCGCGCATCCTCATCTGCGGCATGCTGGTGAGCCTAGAGCCGCACCTGCGGATCCCGCAAGATCGTCCGAGCCTGTGGAAGACGGGCCGGCGATGTCGGAGCCGGCCGGCACCGTCGGGGCTTGAGAAGCCGCACGGTCACCGACGTCGAGCTGGCGTCCGCGGCACGAGGGGCCAACGCGATGTCGGACCTGCTCGGTCGGCTCGGGCTGACGAGCACGCCCAGTCGCCGGAGCCACCTGCGCCGACGCCTGACCGGGCTGGGTGTCTCCCTGGACCACTGGGAGTCGGAGCGGCGCACCTACAGCAGGGCTCAGCTCGCCCGAGCGGTCGCGGCGTCGTCCAGCTACGCCGGGGTGCTGCGGGCCCTGGACGTCAAGCAGGCGGCGGCACGCAGGCGCACCTCGCGCGCCGCATCCGGGCCGGGGGCATCGACACCAGCCACTGCACCGGCCAGGCGCACCTCAGGGGCACGACCCGACGCCGCCCGACGCCGGAGACGGTGCTCGTGCTGCTGCCCGCCGGGGCGCACAGGGTCCGCGCCACCACCCTGCGCGCCGCGCTGCTGGCCTGCGGCGTGCCGCACGTGTGCGCGTGCGGGTTGCCGCCACGCTGGCAGGGGCGGCCGCTGACGCTCGTCGTCGACCACGTGAACGGCGAGTGGCTCGACAACCGGCTCCCCAACCTGCGCTTCCTGTGCCCGAACTGCCATGCTCAGACCGCGACCTGGTGTCGCGAGAAGGGGCCGTAGCCCAACTGGCTGAGGCACACGGTTTAGGTCCGTGACAGTGCGAGTTCGAATCTCGTCGGCCCCACCGAGGAGGAGCCCGGCCCACTAGGCTCGCCGACCATGACGCGGACGGTGGTCACCGGCGGGGCCGGGTTCCTGGGCTCTCACCTGTGCGAGCAGCTGCTCGCCGACGGGCACGAGGTCATCGCGCTCGACAACTTCCTCACCGGCACGCCGACCAACGTCGAGCACCTCATGCAGCACGACGGCTTCCGGCTGGTGAAGACCGACGTCACCGAGTACGTCCACGTCCCCGGCCCGGTCGACCAGGTCCTGCACTTCGCCAGCCCCGCCTCGCCGATCGACTACCTGCTGCTGCCGATCGAGACCATGAAGGTCGGCTCGCTCGGCACCCTGCACGCGCTGGGCCTGGCCAAGGAGAAGGGCGCCCGCTTCCTGCTCGCCTCCACCTCCGAGACCTACGGCGACCCGCAGGTCCACCCGCAGCCCGAGACCTACTGGGGCCACGTCAACCCCGTCGGACCCCGCGGCGTCTACGACGAGGCCAAGCGCTTCGCCGAGGCCCTCACGATGGCCTACCGCCGCACCCACGGCGTCGACACCGCCATCGTCCGGATCTTCAACACCCACGGCCCCCGGATGCGCCCGAACGACGGCCGGGCCATCCCCGCCTTCGCCAGCCAGGCCCTCACCGGCAAGCCCATCACCGTCGCCGGCGACGGCAGCCAGACCCGCTCCATCATCTACGTCGACGACCTCATCGCCGGCATTCTCAAGCTCCTGCGGTCCGACCTCGCCGGCCCGGTCAACATCGGCAACCCCCACGAGACCTCCGTCCTGCACCTCGCCGAGACCATCAAGCGGCTCACCGGCAGCGACAGCGAGATCGTCTTCATCGACCGCCCGACCGACGACCCGACCGTCCGCCAGCCCGACATCACGCTCGCGAAGACCGAGCTGGGCTGGGAGCCGACCGTCGGCTACGAGCAGGGCCTCGAGCGGACCCTGGACTACTTCCGGTCGCACCCCGAGGTCGTCCGCTAGCGTCGTCGGCGTGAAGCTGTCGGTCCTCATCCCGGTCTACAACGAGGCGGCCACCGTCACCGCGGCCCTCAAGCGGGTGCTCGACGTCGACTACCCGTGCGAGGTCGAGGTCGTCGTGGTCGACGACGGGAGCAAGGACGGCACCGCCACTCTGCTCGCCGCCCTCGACGACCCTCGAGCACGGGTCTTCTCGCACGCCGTGAACCAGGGCAAGGGCGCCGCGATCCGCACGGCCGCCGCGGCCGCCACCGGCGACTACATGATCATCTGTGACGCCGACCTCGAGTACGCACCGGAGGAGATCCCGCTGCTGCTCGCGCCGGTGCTGTCCGGCGAGGCCACCGTCGTCTACGGCACCCGCACCTTCGGCAGCCACACCGCCTACTCGTTCTGGTACGTGCTGGGAAACAAGGCCGTGACCATGTTCGCCAACGTCGTCTACGACTGCTGGATCAGCGACCTCGAGACCTGCTTCAAGCTGATGCCGCTCGAGCTGTACCGCGAGCTCGACGTCACCAGCGCCGGCTTCGGCATGGAGGCCGAGGTGACCGGCAAGCTGCTGGTCCGCGGCTTCCGGCCGTACGAGGTGCCGATCTCCTACAAGGCCCGCAGCCGTGAGGACGGCAAGAAGCTCACCTGGAAGGACGGCGTCGAGGCGCTGTGGATCCTGTCCCGTGAGCGGGCGCGCGGTCGCGCCCCGACGAGGGCCTGACCGAGACCCGCGAGCTGGCCGCACCGCAGGAGCCGCACAGCCGCTCCGCCGCGAAGGGCCGGCACCGCGCCGGCACCTCCCGCTGGCTGCGCACGCTGTGGGTGTCGTGGGCACCGGTCCTGCTGCTCCTGCTCGGCGCCGAGATGCGACTGCGCCAGTGGTCGGGCGCCCGCTCGCTGTGGCTCGACGAGGCGCTGATCGCCCGCAGCCTGGTCAGCCGCGACTACGTCGGGCTGGTGGCCGACCCGCTGCAGGGAGAGCAGGCGGCCCCGGTCCTGTGGCTGTGGGCGAGCCGGCTCTCCCTCGACCTGTTCGGCGAGCACGAGAAGGCGCTGCGCCTGGTCCCCCTGGTCGGCGGCCTGTCCGCGCTGGTGCTCGTCTGGCTGCTCGCCCGCCGGCTGCTGCCGGCGGTCCTCGTGCCGGTCGCCGTCCTGCTGACCGTGCTGTCGCCCTCGCTGCTGTACTTCTCCAACGACGTCAAGCCGTACAGCGTCGATGTCGCGGTCTGCCTGGGCCTGGTCCTGCTGGCGCTCCGGGTGCCTCGCGCCGCCGGCCCCTCGAGGCCGGTCGCCCTGCTGGCCCTGGCCGGTTCGGCGGCGGTCTGGGCGTCGTTCGCCTCCGTCTTCGTCCTCGCCGGCCTGTCGCTCGTGCTGGTGCTGACCGCGCTGCGCGAGGGCCGGGGCCGGGCCGTCGGCACCGGCGCCGTGCTGTCGGCCTGGGTCGTCTCGCTCGGCCTGTCCTACGTCGCGGTGCTGCACCGCCTCGCCGACAGCGAGGTGCTGTCCAGCTTCTGGGGCTACACCTTCCCCGACCGCGCCCTGGACCTCCCGACCTGGCTGCTGCGACGGGCGGTCGAGCTCACCGAAGACCCCCTCGAGCTGGCCGTCTGGCCGGTCGCGCTGGCGCTGCTGGGCTACGGCGCGTGGCAACTGCGCTCGCGCGGCTGGCTGCTGGCGGCGTCCGCCGTTCCCGTCGCGACCGTCGCCGCTGCCCTGTCGCTCTACCCGTTCGCCAGCCGGCTCGCACTGTGGCTCGTGCCGCTCGCGGCGATCGCCCTGGCCGCAGCACTGCCCTCGACGGCCGGTCAGGGACGCCGGGTCGTCGCCACGGCGGCCGCCCTCGTCCTGGTCGCGGCACCGATGGCGACCCGGTCCGTGCCGCAGGTCAGCGAGGTCCTGCTGGTCGAGGAGCTGCGGCCGGTGATGGAGCAGCTCCAGGAGCAGCGGCAGCCCGGCGACCTCGTGCTGGTCGACATCCCGGCCAAGGCGCCGTACGACTTCTACACCTCGCTCACCGGACTCGGCCGCGACGGCGTCGTCCTGTTCGCCACGACCGAGGAGGTCGGCGGCCGCTGCAACGACCCGGTCGCGCTCAAGACCGGGCGCTTCGCCACGCAGCGCGTCTGGGTCGTGTTCGCCCACCCGCTGTCCGACCCCGCGCGGCTGGGTACCCGTGAGGACCTGCTGGCCCGGATCGGTGACGTCACGAACGTCGCGACCACCATCGAGGAGTTCGGCGCCAAGGCGGTGCTGTTCGACCCGGCCGCGCCCTCGCGCCCGCCCTCGACCGAGCCCCGCAACCCCGAGCGCTGCCTGGCCGTCGTGCGCACCGTCCCTCCCACGGGCCGGCCCTGACCCGGCTGGACACCCAGCTCCCTGGACACCTGGCTTGCTGGACACACCGGGGCCCGCGGGATATCAAGGGGGGACGAGCCGTAGCCCGGCAAGCGAGCACGACCCTTCGCCGCCGCGTCCGCACGACGAGCCCCTGTCAGGGGCAGCCCGGCCGCTCCGTCGCCTGACCTCCCAGGAGACCCCCAGACGTGCAGTTCCTGATACCCGCCACCCCGGTGCTGCGGTCGCTCGCGCGGACGGTCCGCCCGCTGTCCGGTGCGGTCGCCAACGCTCAGGACGCCGTGCACGGCGACGCCCTCGCCCGCGCGCGCCGCCACACGGCGGCCCTGCTGCAGGCGCAGGCCCTGGGTCCCGCGTCCTGGACCGAGCTGGACGGCCAGAGCTCGCCCGTCCGCTCCGGTGCGGCGCACGCCCTCGACCTCTACGCCGACGACGCCGGGCTGGTGGCCCGTCTGACCGCCTACGTCGCCGACGGGCTCGCGCGCGGCGAGGTGTGCATCGTCATCGCCACGCGCGAGCACTGCGCGGGGCTGCGCGCACGGCTGGCCCTGACCGGCCTCGACGTCGCCGCCGGCCGCGGCCGGCTGGTCGAGCTCGACGCCGACGAGGTGCTGCGCCGCTTCCTGCGCGACGACTGGCCCGACCCCGAGCTGTTCGACCTGGCGGTTGCCGAGGTGGTGCGCGCGGCCTGCGCCGAGGGCGTGCCGGTGCGGGCGTTCGGCGAGATGGTCGGGCTGCTCCACACGCGCGGGCTCGACGCCGCCGCGGGCCAGCTGGAGAAGCTCTGGGAGTCCCTGCAGCGCCGGCTCGGCTTCGCGCTGCTGTGCGCCTACCCGGTGAGCGGCCGGACCGCGGTCGACGTGGACCTGCGCGAGCAGGCCTGCGCCAGCCACTCCCACCTGGTGGGGGCCGTCTCCTAGTCGCGCACGGCGACGAGCAGCAGCGACTGCCCGAACGGCGGCGGCCGGCGGGCCTCGACGCGGCGCAGCCACGGCACGACGCCGCGGTCGTAGACGGTCAGCGCCAGGCCGGCCTTCGGCCTGCTCCGCAGGGCCTTGACCGCGACGTACCAGCCGAGCAGGCCGACGGCGTTGACGTGGTGCAGCACCTCCACGCGCAGGCCGGCCTGCTGCGCGGCGGCGCGCAGGCTGCGGCGGCGGTAGCGGCGCTGGTGCCCGATCGAGCGGTCGAAGCGGCTCATCGCGCTGGGGAAGGCCGGCACCACGAGCACGACGCGTCCGCCGGGCCGGACCAGCCCGGCGAAGGCGCGCAGCGCCGCCACGTCGTCCGGAATGTGCTCGAGCACGTTGTAGGCGACGACGGCCGAGTGCTCGGCGGTCTCCGCGATCGGCACCGTCAGCTCGCGCACCCGCACCACCGGGTGGCCGGCGAACCGCGTCCGCAGGTCGGCCAGCCGGCCCGGGTCGGCCTCGCTCGCCGTCCAGCGGGCCACGCCCGCGGCCGCCCAGTCCGCGGCGTAGTGGCCGAGCCCGCTGCCGACCTCGAGCGGGTCGTCGCCGAGGTGCGGCAGCGCGAGGTCGACCAGCCAGCGGCGGTAGTTCCTGGCCTCGACGAGGTCCTCGAGGATCTCGCTCTGCAGACCGGTGTCGCCCTCGACGCTCACGCCAGGGCCTCGAGCAGCAGCGGCGACAGCAGCCGGAAGGCTTTGCCGCGGTGGCTGATCCGGTCCTTCTCGCCCGGCGGCAGCTCGGCGGCCGTGGTCAGCAGGCCGTCCGGCACTAGCAGCGGGTCGTACCCGAACCCGCCGCTCCCGCGGGGCACCCGGGTGAGGGTGCCGCGCATCTCGCCGCGCACGACCGCTGTCCGCCCGTCAGGCAGCGCGTAGGCCGCGGCGCAGACGAAGCCCGCCGTCCGGCGGGCGTCCGGCACGTCGGCCAGCTGGGCGAGCAGCAGCTCGACGTTGCCTCTGTCGTCGCCGTGCCGTCCTGCCCAGCGCGCGGACAGCACGCCGGGCATACCGTTCAGCGCGTCGACGGCCAGCCCGCTGTCGTCGGCGACCGTCGGCAGGCCGGTGGCGCGCACGCCCTCGAGGGCCTTGGCGAGCGCGTTCTCCTCGAAGGTCGCGCCCGTCTCCGGCCCGGGCACGTACTGCTCGCCGATCGCCACCAGCTCGACGTCGCCGTCGAGGATGCGCTGCAGCTCGGCCACCTTGCCGGCGTTCTGGGTGGCGAGCAGCACGCGCCTCACAGCTTGAGCGGGTCGCCGGCGTGCTTCACACCGAGCGGCTGCGCCAGAGCGCCGGCCTGCAGCGAGGCGAGGTCACGGATCCCGCCGAGCGCGAGGTCGAGCAGCGCGTCGAGCTCGGTGCGCGAGAAGGGCGCCCCCTCGGCGGTGCCCTGCACCTCGATGAGCTCGCCGTCGCCGGTCGCGACGACGTTCATGTCGGTGCCGGCCGAGACGTCCTCCGGGTAGTCCAGGTCGAGCACCGGCACGCCGTCGACGATGCCGACGCTGATCGCCGCGACGCTGCGGACCACGGCCTGCGGACGGCCGAGGTGCGCGCACGCGTCGGCGAGGGCGACGTAGGCGCCGGTGATCGCGGCGGTGCGGGTGCCGCCGTCGGCCTGCAGGACGTCGCAGTCGATCGCGATGGTGTTCTCGCCGAGCAGGGACAGGTCGATCGAGGCCCGCAGGCTCCGACCGACCAGGCGGCTGATCTCGTGGGTTCGCCCGCCGAGGCGGCCCTTGACCGACTCGCGGTCGCTGCGGGTGTGGGTGGCGCGCGGGAGCATCGCGTACTCGGCGGTCACCCAGCCCAGGCCCGACCCCTTGCGCCAGCGCGGCACGCCCTGCTGGGCGCTGGCGGCGACCAGGACCCGGGTACGGCCGAACTCCACGAGGCAGGAGCCCTCGGCGTGGTCGAGCCAGCCGCGCGTGATCATGACAGGACGGAGCTGGTCGGCCGAGCGGCCGTCGTGGCGGGACATGTCGACCAGGCTAGCGAGGCCGGGGGTCACACCTCGTAGGTCGCGCCGCACGCCGCGAGCTCGACGGGACCGCCGTAGGCCGCGACCGCCTCCGCGAGCACCACCTGAGGATCGGCCCAGGGGACCAGGTGGGTCAGCACCAGCCGCGCCGCGGACGCCCGCGAGGCGTGCTCGCCCGCCTGGCGACCGGACAGGTGGATCCCGCTCGGCTGCTCCGGCTCCTGCGGCCAGGAGGCCTCGCAGAGCAGCAGGTCGGCGTCCTGAGCGAGCGCCACGAGCTCGTCGCTCTCCCCCGTGTCGCCGGTGTAGACCAGCGTCCGGCCGCCGGCCTCGATCCGCAGGCCGTGGCACTCGACGGGGTGGTTCATCAGCGCCGTCGTGACCGTGAGGGGTCCGATCCGGCGCGTGCCCGTGGGCAGCTCGCGGAAGTCGAAGACCTCCAGCAGCCCGTCGACCGGCGGCGCCTCGAAGGCGCTGCAGATCCGCTGGGGCAGCCCGGCCGGGCCGTACACCGGCAGCACCGGCGGGACGCCCTTCGGGTGGTAGCGGCGGGCGTAGGAGTAGGCCACCAGGTCGATGCAGTGGTCGGCGTGCAGGTGGCTGACGTAGACGGCGTCGACGTCGAGCAGGTCGACGTGGCGCTGCAGCATCCCGAGGGCGCCGGCGCCGAGGTCGACGACCAGCCGGAACCCGTCGTGCTCGACCAGGTAGCCCGAGCAGGGCGAGTCGGGGCCGGGGAAGGTCCCGGCGCAGCCGAGGACGGTCAGCCTCACGCGTCGATCACGCGGCCCACCCTACGTACGGGAGCGGGCTCACGCCCAGAGCTGGCCCTCGAGGGCCGACTCGGCCTCCTCCAGAGTGCCGGCGTAGGCGCCGGTCGAGAGGTACTTCCAGCCGCCGTCGCAGACGATGAAGGCGATGTCGGCCGAGATGCCGGCCTGGACGCACTTCATGGCCTCGCCGATCGCGGCGTGCAGGATCGCGCCGGTGGAGATGCCGGCGAAGATGCCCTCCTCCTCGACCAGCTGGCGGGTGCGCCGCAGCGCCTCGCGCGGGCCCACCGAGAAGCGCGAGGTCAGCACCGAGCCGTCGTAGAGCTCGGGGACGAAGCCCTCGTCGATGTTACGCAGGCCGTAGACCAGCTCGCCGTAGCGCGGCTCGGCGGCGATGATCCGCACGCCCGGGACGTTCTCGCGCAGGTACTTGCCGGTGCCCATGAGCGTGCCGGTGGTGCCCAGCCCGGCGACGAAGTGGGTCAGCGTCGGGAGGTCCTCGAGCAGTTCCGGGCCGGTCGTCTCGTAGTGCGCGAGCGCGTTGGCCGGGTTGCCGTACTGGTAGAGCATGACCCAGTCGGGGTTCTCGGCCGACAGCTGCTTGGCGACGGCGACGGCCTGGTTCGAGCCGCCGGCAGCCGGCGAGGTGACGATCTCCGCGCCGTACATCGTCAGCAGCTGGCGCCGCTCGATCGAGGTGTTCTCCGGCATCACGCAGATCAGCCGGTAGCCGCGCATGCGGCAGACCATCGCCAGCGAAATGCCGGTGTTGCCGGAGGTCGGCTCCAGGACGGTGACGCCCGGGCGGAGCAGCCCCTCCTTCTCCGCCGCCGCGATCATGTAGAGCGCGGCGCGGTCCTTGACGGACCCGGTGGGGTTGTCGGTCTCGAGCTTGGCCCAGAGCCGCACATCCGGCGACGGGGACAGCCGCGGCAGCCCGACGAGCGGCGTGCGCCCGACGGACTCCAGCAGCGAGTCGAACCGCATCGGCTAGAGCGACCCGCCTGCGACCGCAGGCAGCACGGTCACGCTGTCGCCGTCGGCGAGCTTGGTCTCGAGCCCGCCGAGGAACCGGACGTCCTCGTCGTTGACGTACACGTTCACGAAGCGGTGCAGGTTGCCCTCCTCGGTGATCAGGCGTCCCCGCAGGCCGCTGTGGCGGCTGTCGAGGTCGTCGAGCAGCGCGGTGAGGGTGTCGCCGACGCCCTCGACGGCCTTCTCGCCACCGGTGTACGTGCGCAGGATGGTCGGGATGCGTACCTCGATGGCCATGCGGCGGTTCTCCTCAGGTGTTCGACGATGACAAGGTGTCCAACAGGCGGGCACGACGTGCTTGTTCCGGGCTCAGGGAGTGACCCGGAGCTCCTCCTCGGCGACGACGCCGTCCTCGATCCGGTACGACCTGATCTCGACGTCGTCGGAGCGCGTGGAGACGAGCACCCAGGAGGTGCCCGGCGTGTTGACCGACCAGCGCACGTCGGTGCGCGACGGGTAGGCCTCGGTCATCGTGTGCGAGTGGTAGACGACGAGCAGGTCCTCGTCGGCGTCGTCGATGGCCCGGTAGACCTGCAGCCACTCGGCGCTGTCGAAGACGAAGCCGGTCGGCGAGCGCTCCGCGTTCTGCATCTCGAACAGCCGGGTCGCCGCGCCGTCCTTGCCGGCGATGACGCCGCAGCACTCGTCGGGGTGGTCACGACGGGCGTGGGCGACCACCTGGTCGACCATGGTCTGCGGGAGCTCGAGCACCCCCTCAGGCTACCGACGGGCTACCGGGGCCGCGGCTCGAGGCACTCCAGCAGCGACTCCTGCAGCCAGCCCAGCCAGCCGTAGACCATGAGCGCCTGCGACCTCGGGTCGTCCGACCCCGGCTCGAAGTCGGTGTCCTCGGTGACCTCGAGCCGGGTGCCGAGCACCAGGCGCAGGTCGTTGAGGCAGGTCAGCCAGGCGTCGGCCTGCTCGCGGTCGAGCGGGATGCGGCCGCCGCGGTCGACGTACGGCGCGAGCGTGCCGAGCACGACGGCGGCGTGGGCGCGCTTGCCGGCCCGCAGGTCGGTCTCGGTGTACCGGCGGAACTCGGTCGCCGCCTCGTCGTCGTCGCCGTAGGCGTCCGGCAGCAGCCGGGCCAGCGCGGGGTCGGTGGGCGGCTCGACCGGCCCGGTCGGCATGCCGACCATCGCCGCCAGCGGGTCCTGCTCGCCGGCGTCGTCGTCGCCGAGCAGCACGAGCAGGTCACCGACGACGGCCGTCAGCACGTCCGCCTCCACGGCGTCCAGCCGGGCCTCGACGAGTCCGCTGCGCTTCCTGTGGAAGCGCATCAGTCCTGCTGCAGGGTGGCCCAGAGGCCCTTGGCGTGCAGGCGGCTCACGTCGTGCTCCATCTGCTCCCGGGTGCCGCTGCTGACAGCAGCGCGTCCCTTGTGGTGGACGTCCAGCATCATCTGCTCGGCTACCTCCCGGGGGCGGCCGAACAGCTCCATGAGCACGTGCGTCACGTAGCTCATCAGGTTGACCGGGTC
>JAOPVV010000303.1 GCA_025966005.1 Frankiales bacterium | reverse complement strand
CGTTGCGTCCTGCGGTCGGCGTTGCGGTCGCGCGCTCGGCGTGCAGGACGCACGCGGTCGACCAGGGCTCGCGGCGGCGTTGCGTCCTGCGGTCGGCGTTGCGGTCGCGCGCTCGGGGCGCAGGACGCAAGGGCGGGTCAGGCGGGCTGCGCGAGCCAGGCGTCGATCCCCGACAGCAGTCGCGTGCGGACGTCCTCCGGCGCGGCGCTGCCCCGGACGGCGTCGCGCGCGAGGTCGGCGACGGCCTCGTCCGACAGGCCCTGCTGGTCGCGGACCGCGGCGTACTGCTCGAGCAGCCCGGAGCGGAACAGCAGCGGGTCGTCGCTGCCGAGCGCGACCTTCACGCCGGCGGCCTTGAGCTCGCGGACCGGCACCAGCTCGACCGCCCCCGCGACGCCGAGCGCGACGTTGGACGCCGGGCAGACCTCGAGCACCACGCCGCGCTCGGCCAGCAGCGTCATCGTCTCGACGTCCTCGACGGCCCGCACCCCGTGGCCGAGCCGGTCGGCGCCGAGCGACTCGACCGCTCCCCGCACCGACCGGGTGCCGCGCATCTCGCCGGCGTGCGGCACCGACAGCAGGCCGGCGTCGCGGGCGATGCGGAAGGCCTTGGCGAACTCCTCCGGGCGGCCGCGGGTCTCGTCGTTGGACAGGCCGAAGCCGACCACGCGCGGCTGACCGTCGCGGGGCCCGGCGTACCGACGGGCGACGCGAGCCAGCGTCTCGGCGTCGCCCGGGTGCCGGGTGCGGTTGGCCGCGACGACCAGCGCCATACCGACGCCGGTGTCGCGGGAGGCCGTCGCCATCGCGTCCAGCACCACCTCCACGACGGAGGCCAGCCCGCCGAGCCGGGCCGCGTACGACGACGGGTCGACCTGCACCTCGACCCAGCCGGAGCCAGCGGCCCGCTCGTCCTCGGCAATCTCCTGGACGAGCCGGCGCACCTCGTCGGGGCCCTGCACGACGTCGCGGGCCGCGTCGTACAACCGCTGGAACCGCGACCAGCCGCGCCGGGCCGTGACGTCCAGCCGCGCGCCTGCCGGATCCAACAGCTCCGCCGGCAGCCGGCGGCCCTGGACCGCCGCCAGCTCGACGACCGTGGCAGGGCGCATCCCCCCAGCCAGGTGCAGGTGGAGGTGCGCCTTCGGGAGCAGGGCGAGATCACGCTGTCGTCCATCCATGGGTGAGCATCGTGTCGCACCCCGCGACCACCCTGGGCATCGGCGACACTGGAGCGTCCCAGGGAGAGGAACCCGTGAGCAGTCCGGCCGTCAGCAGCACCGCCAGCGCCAGCGACATCGAGGGCGCCGGGTACACCGCCAAGCACCTGTCCGTGCTGGAGGGCCTCGAGGCCGTCCGCAAGCGCCCGGGCATGTACATCGGGTCGACCGACTCCAAGGGCCTGACCCACCTCGCGTACGAGATCGTTGACAACGCGGTCGACGAGGCGCTGGCCGGGCACTGCAACCGGATCGAGCTCGTGCTCCACCCCGACGGCTCCCTCGAGGTGCACGACGACGGCCGCGGCATCCCGGTCGACGTCGAGAGCAAGAGCGGGCTGACCGGCGTCGAGCTGGTGCTCACCAAGCTGCACGCCGGCGGCAAGTTCGGCGGCGCCGGCTACAAGACCTCCGGCGGTCTGCACGGCGTCGGGGCGTCCGTCGTCAACGCCCTCTCCCGACGGCTCGACGTGCTGGTGCGCCGCGGCGGCCGGGTGCACGCCATGTCGTTCTGCCGCGGCGTGCCGGGGGTCTTCGACGGCGACGGTCCGGCGGCCGGCTTCACCCCCCGCGACGGGCTCTCGATCGCCGGCAAGGCGCCCCGCACGCAGACCGGGACCTCGGTGCGCTGGTGGCCCGACCTGCCGCTGTTCGTCAAGGGCTCCGAGGTCGACGTCACCCAGCTGCACGACCGGCTGCGGCAGACGGCGTTCCTCGTCCCCGGCCTGACGCTGGCGGTGCTCGACCACCGCGGCCCCGAGCTGGTCGAGCAGACCTACCGCTTCGACGGCGGGACGGTCGACTTCGTCGAGCACCTCGCGGTCGACGCGCCCGTGTGCGACCCGATCCACCTGGTCGGCAGCGCCAACTACAAGGAGACCGTCCCGGTCCTCGACGCCGCCGGCCACATGGTCACGACCGTTGTCGAGCGGCACTGCGAGGTCGATGTGTCGCTGCGCTGGGGCACGGCGTACGACACCACCGTCCAGTCGTTCTGCAACGTCGTCGCGACCCCCCACGGCGGCACCCACCAGAACGGCTTCGAGCGGGCGCTGCTCAAGACGCTGAACGAGGCGATGAAGGCCACCCGCGTCCTGCGCGCGAACGACGACCCCGTCGTCAAGGACGACGTGCTCGAAGGCCTCACCGCCGTCGTCACGGTGAAGGTGCCCGAGCCGCAGTACCTCGGCCAGACCAAGGACGAGCTCGGCACCCCCGGCGTCGCCAAGATCGTGGCGGACGTCGTGGCCAAGGGGCTCAAGTCGCAGTTCCTGGACGACAAGAAGCGCAAGGCGCAGGCCCGCGTCGTGCTCGAGAAGGTCGCCGCGGCGGCCAAGACCCGACAGGCCGCCCGCGCGTCCAAGGACGCCGCCCGACGCAAGACCGCGCTCGAGAGCTCGACGCTCCCGGCCAAGCTCGCCGACTGCCGCTCGACCGACGTCGGGCGCACCGAGCTGTGGCTGGTCGAGGGCGACTCCGCCCTCGGCACCGGCAAGCTCGCCCGCAACTCCGAGTTCCAGGCGCTGCTGCCGCTGCGCGGGAAGATCCTCAACGTCCAGAAGGCCGGCGTGTCGGAGATGCTGTCGAACGCCGAGTGCGCGTCGATCATCCAGGTCGTCGGCGCAGGCACCGGCCGCACGTTCGACCTCGAGCAGATGCGCTACGGCAAGGTGATCCTCATGATGGACGCCGACGTCGACGGCGCCCACATCCGCTGCCTGCTCATCACGCTGTTCGCGCGGTACATGCGACCCGTCCTCGAGAGCGGCCGGCTGTACGCCGCGGTGCCGCCGCTGCACCGGATCGAGGTGGCCGGCGGCAAGGAGCCGGTCTACACCTACTCCGAGAAGCAGATGAAGGACGAGCTGAAGCGGATCGCCGCCCGCGGGGCGAAGGTGAAGGGCCAGATCCAGCGCTACAAGGGCCTCGGTGAGATGGACCCCGACCAGCTGGCCGAGACCACCATGCACCCGGCGTCGCGCACCCTGCGCCGCATCAACCCGGGCGAGGTCGACGCGGCCGAGAGGGCGCTCGAGCTGCTCATGGGCAACGACGTCGCGCCGCGCCGCGACTTCATCGTGTCGAGCGCGTCGCGCGTCAACCGAGAGCTGCTGGACACCTGATGGCCCGCAAGCGCACCAGCTCGACGCACATCCCGCCCTTCGAGGGCGAGGGCACCATCATCGACACGAGCATCGTCGAGGAGATCGAGTCGAGCTACCTCGACTACTCCTACTCGGTCATCTACTCGCGCGCCCTGCCCGACGCCCGCGACGGGTTGAAGCCGGTGCACCGCCGGATTCTGTTCTCCATGGCCGACAGCGGGCTGCGCCCCGACCGGCCGTACGTGAAGAGCGCCCGCGTCGTCGGCGACGTCATGGGCAAGTACCACCCGCACGGCGACTCGGCGATCTACGACGCGATGGTGCGCCTCGCGCAGCCGTTCGCGATGCGGGTGCCGCTCATCGACGGCCACGGGAACTGGGGCAGCCCGGACGACTCGGCGGCCGCCTCGCGGTACACCGAGTGCCGTCTGACGCCGGCCGCGCTGCTGCTCACCGACGGGCTCGACGAGGAGACCGTCGACCTCGAGGACAACTACGACGGCTCGCTCAAGCAGCCGTCCGTGCTGCCCGCCGCGATGCCGAACCTGCTGGTGAACGGCACCTCGGGCATCGCCGTCGGCATGGCGACCAACATGATCCCGCACAACCTCGTCGAGGTCGTCGACGCCGCCCGCCACCTGCTCGCCCATCCCGGCGCCGACCTCGACGACCTGATGCGCTTCGTGCCCGGGCCCGACCTGCCGACCGGCGGCCAGCTGCTCGGCATGACCGAGGTGCGCACCGCCTACGAGACCGGGCGCGGGGTGGTGCGGATGCGCGCCACCGCCGAGGTCGGCCCGCTCCCCCGCGGCAAGAGCAGCATCACCATCACCGAGCTGCCGTACGGCGTCGGCGCGGAGCGCGTCATCGCCAAGGTCAAGGAGCTCGTCACCGGCAAGAAGCTGCAGGGCATCGCCGACGTCAAGGACCTCACCGACCGCCAGCTCGGCACCCAGCTGGTGTTCGAGGTGAAGGCAGGCTTCAACGGCCAGGCGGTGCTCGCCGAGCTGTACCGGCTCACCCCGCTCGAGGAGAGCTTCGGCATCAACAACGTCGCGCTGGTCGACGGCCAGCCGCGCACGCTCGGCCTGAAGTCCCTGCTCGAGGTGTTCCTGGCCCACCGGGTCGACGTCGTCACCCGTCGCTCCCGCTTCCGGCTGCGCAAGGCCGAGGAGCGCGCGCACCTGGTCGAGGGCCTGCTCATCGCGCTGCTCGACATCGACCGGGTGGTGCGGATCATCCGGGCCTCGCAGGACGTCGGGGAGGCGCGCGCCGAGCTGATCGCGCAGATCGGGCTGTCCGACGTCCAGGCCGGCTACGTGCTCGACATGCAGCTGCGCCGGCTGGTGGCCCTCGAGGTCGCCAAGCTCGAGTCCGAGCTGGCCTCGCTGCGGGAGACGATCGCGTACCTGACGTCGCTGCTGTCCGACGAGGCGCTGCTGCGAGCGGTCATCGCCGACGAGCTCGCCGAGGTGGCGTCCGAGCACGGCACGCCGCGCCGCACCGTGCTGGTCGGCGGCGATCTCAAGGCGCTGGTCACCCAGCGGGCCGCCTCGCTGGAGGTGGCCGACGAGCCGTGCGACGTCGTGCTCTCGTCCGCCGGGCTCGTGGCGCGCACGCCGCTGCACGCCGACCCCGAGGACAGCAGTGGCCGCAAGCGCACCGGACGCAGCCGCCACGACGTCGTCGTCTCGGTCGCCCGCACGACGACGCGCGGTCAGGTCGGCCTCGTGACGACGGCCGGGCGCGTGCTCCGAATCGGGGTGCTCGACCTGCCGTCGGTGCCGGCCGTCACGACCGGCGCGCTGTCGCTGCGCGGCGGCGCGCCGGCCTCGGAGTTCGCCGCCCTCGAACGGGGCGAGCGGATCCTCGCGTTGTCAGCGCTGGCCGACGAGGGGCCGGGCCTGGCGCTGTGCACCCGCCAGGGCGTCGTCAAGCGGGTCACGCCCGAGTGGCCGGTCAAGGGCGAGGCGGTCGACGTCATCGCCCTCAAGCCCGGTGACGAGGTCGTCGGCGCCGTCGAGCTCGAGGACGGCGAGGAGGAGCTGGTGCTCTTCGCGTCCACCGGCGACCTGCTCCGCTTCCCCGCCTCGGCCGTCCGGCCGCAGGGCCGCAGCGCCGGCGGCATGGCCGGCATCAAGCTCGCCGCCGGCGCCATGGTCGTGGGCTTCAGCGCCGTCGACCTCAAGGCCCCCCAGGACGTCCTCGACGTCGTCGACGAGCCGGTCGTCGTCACCGCCGGCGGGCTGCCCGCCGAGGGTCGCTCCAAGGGACCCGGAGCCGCGTCGTCGATGAAGGTGACTCCGCTGTCGGAGTACCCGCGCAAGGGCCGGGCGACGGGCGGCGTCCGCTGCCAGCGGCTGCTCACCGGCGAGGCGATGATGGTGCTCGGCTGGGCCGGACGCGGTCCGGCGTGGGCGGCATCGGCGAGCGGCGACCCGGTCGAGCTGCCCGCGACCTACGGCAAGCGCGACGGCTCGGGCTCCCCCGTCCTCGACAAGCCGCTGACCGCCGTGGGCCGCCCCCACCGCTGACGGACCCTTCGCCCCAGCCCCCCGCGCCCGTTCCACCACCCCGCTCGAACCGTTCGCCCGGGACGCCTGAACGCACGGTTCGGGCGGGGTGGTGCTGCGGTCCTGCGGTCGGGTGGACCGGTCGCGGGAGGACACGGGTCCGCAACCGTGCGGAAACGTCGACCTGGTGTCGTCAGCATCACGCCGCGGGCAGGGCTGGTCCGGGCCTGCAGCGCGTTGCACCAGGAGCAGGCCTGATCGGTCCGCAGAGCACGATCCGAAGGAGCACCCGTGGAGACCACGACCCGTCCCGTCCCGTCCATCGCCCCTGCCCCGTCGTTGAACCTGGCCGACCGCTGCGACAGCTGCGGGGCGCAGGCCTTCCTGCGCGCCACGATGCCCTCCGGGACCGAACTGCTGTTCTGCGGGCACCACGGCAACGCCCACCGCGCGTCGCTGCTCGGTGCCGGCGCGTCGCTGCACGACGAGACCGACCGCCTGACGATCGCCCGTGAGTCCGGCTTCGGCGGCTAGGTCCGCCGCACGACCGAGGCCGGGACCCCCGTGGGGTCCCGGCCTCGTCGCGTCAGCAAGGGGGGCCGGCGAGGGCGGCCTTGCCGGAGGCCCACGGCCTTCCCTGGTCGTTCTTCTCGTGCATCTCGGCGCCGGGCTTCACGTCGTGGTCGACGACGCGGACGAGCTCGCCGGTCACGTCGTGCCCGGCACCAGGCAAGGGCGCGGAGAGTGGTCATGGCCGGCGCTGCCCCCGCCGACGGGTACTGCACCTGGCTCTCGTCGCGCGACAGCGGCCCGCGCCGGCGCAGCGGTGGCCTGGACGTCCGACGGCCGCGGCTCCTGGGGCGCTGACGACCGAAGGCGGTCGGGCGCCGGGCCCCGGTCAGCAGCCGACGAGCTGGAGGTCGCTGCCCGTGCGGGTCTTGGTCACCCGCACCTGGGCGGGGATGCGGGCCCGCAGCTCGGCGACGTGGCTGACCAGCCCGACCAGCCGGCCGCCCTCGCGTAGGCCGTCGAGGACGTCCATGACCTCGTCGAGGGTGTCCTCGTCGAGGGTGCCGAAGCCCTCGTCGACGAACAGCGCCTCGATCCGGGTGCCGCCCGACTCGGCCTGCACGACGTCGGCCAGCCCGAGGGCCAGCGCCAGCGAGGCCAGGAAGGTCTCGCCGCCGGACAGGGTGCTCGTCTCGCGGTCCTGGCCGGTCCAGCTGTCGCGGGCCAGCAGCCCCAGGCCGGACCGGGCACCGCCCTTAACCGCGCCGTCGGTGTGGACCAGCGAGTAGCGGCCCTGGGTCATGCGCAGCAGCCGGCCGCTGGCGACGGCCGCGACCTCCTCGAGCCGGGCGGCCAGCACGAAGGAGGTCAGCGTCAGGCGCAGCGCGGTGCTCCCCCCGCCCGCGCACAGGTCGGCCAGCCGTCGGACCAGGGCGGCCTCGGCCTCGAGCGGCTCGA
>JAOPVV010000292.1 GCA_025966005.1 Frankiales bacterium | reverse complement strand
ACGGCCATCGAGCTCATGCCGGTCCACCAGTTCGTCCACGACAGCCACCTGTCCGACCGCGGCCTGAAGAACTACTGGGGCTACAACACGATCGGCTTCTTCGCCCCGCACAACGACTACGCCAGCTCGGGCCAGCGCGGCCAGCAGGTGCAGGAGTTCAAGGGCATGGTCAAGGCGCTGCACGAGGCCGGCCTCGAGGTGATCCTCGACGTGGTCTACAACCACACCGCCGAGGGCAACCAGCTCGGCCCGACGCTGTCGTTCCGGGGCATCGACAACAACGCGTACTACCGCCTGGTCGACGGCGACCGCGGGCACTACTACGACACCACCGGCACCGGCAACACGCTGCTCATGAAGCACCCGCACGAGCTGCAGCTGATCATGGACTCGCTGCGCTACTGGGTCACCGAGATGCACGTCGACGGCTTCCGCTTCGACCTCGCGAGCTCGCTGGCCCGCCAGTTCCACGAGGTCGACCGGCTGTCGGCCTTCTTCGACCTGGTCCAGCAGGACCCGGTCGTCAGCCAGACCAAGCTCATCGCCGAGCCCTGGGACATCGGCGAGGGCGGGTACAACGTCGGGCAGTTCCCGCCGCTGTGGACCGAGTGGAACGGCAAGTACCGCGACACGATGCGCGACTACTGGCGGGGGGAGCCCGAGACGCTGGCCGAGTTCGCCTCCCGGCTCACCGGCTCGGCCGACCTGTACGAGCAGGACGGTCGCCGCCCGTACGCGTCGATCAACTTCGTGACGGCGCACGACGGGTTCACGATGCACGACCTCGTCTCGTACAACGACAAGCACCACGACGCCAACGGCGAGGGCGGCAACGACGGCGAGAGCCACCACAGCTCGTGGAACTGCGGGGTCGAGGGCGAGACCGACGACCTGGAGATCATCGCCCTGCGCGAGCAGCAGAAGCGCAACTTCCTCACCACGCTGTTCCTCAGCCAGGGCGTGCCGATGCTGCTGCACGGCGACGAGCTGGGCCGCACCCAGGGCGGCAACAACACCGTCTACGCCCAGGACAGCGAGATCGCGTGGGTCGACTGGGAGCGGGCCAAGGACTTCGGCGTCCTCACCGACTTCGTGTCGCGGCTGGCCAAGCTGCGCGCCGACCACCCGGTCTTCCGCCGCCGCCGGCACTTCAGTGGCTTCGTCACCAAGGCCAGCGGCATCGAGGACATCGGCTGGTTCACCCCGGCCGGTGAGTGGATGACCGACGACGACTGGGACTCCGGCTTCGCCAAGTCCGTCGCGGTGTTCCTCAACGGCGAGGGCATCCGCGAGCCCGACGCCCGCGGCGAGCGGATCACCGACGACTCGTTCTTCCTGCTGTTCAATGGACACCACGAGGCGATCGACTTCACGCTGCCGGAGATCGGCGCCGGCGAGCGCTGGCAGGTCGAGGTCGACACCGCCGCGCCGCTGCTCGGCGACGTCGAGCCGCGTTCCGCCAAGACCGGCGAGGCCCTCGAGGTAGAGGCCCGGTCGGTGCAGGTGCTGCGCAAGGTCTTCTAGGGCAGGACGCCAGCACCGCCCCCCTCGAGAGGACCTCCGTGCCCCACCTGCCTGCCCCTGGCCGTCCCGTGCCGGTGTCGACCTACCGCGTCCAGCTGCGCCCGCCCGCTCCGGACCACCCGGGCTTCTCCTTCGACGACGCCGCAGCCGTCGTGCCGTACCTGGCCGACCTCGGGGTGACGCACCTGTACTGCTCGCCGTACCTGCAGGCGGCTCCCGGCTCCGCGCACGGCTACGACGTGGTCGACCACACCGTGCTCAACCGCGAGCTGGGCGGTCAGGAGGCGTTCGACCGGCTGGTGGTGGCGTGCCGGGCGGCCGGGCTCGGCATCGTGCTGGACGTCGTGCCGAACCACATGGCGGTCAGCGAACCCGAGTCGCAGAACGCGCCCTGGTGGTCGCTGCTGCAGCTGGGCCGCGAGTCGCCGTACGCCGACTGGTTCGACGTGGACTGGGACGGCGCCGACAACCCCGGCAAGGTGCTGGTGCCGGTCCTGGGCGGTCCGCTCGGTGAGGTCGTCGACGAGCTCGAGCTGCTCGACGACCGGATCCGCTACTACGACCACGAGGTGCCGATCGCCCCCGGCACCCGGGTCGACGGCGACGTCCTGGCGACCCTCGAGCGGCAGCACTACCGGCTGTGCTCGTGGCGGGTGGCCGCGGACGAGCTGAACTACCGGCGCTTCTTCGACGTCACGACGCTGACCGGCGTCCGGGTCGAGGTGCCGACCGTCTTCGAGCAGACGCACCGGCTGATCGTCGAGCAGGTCCGCTCCGGTGTGCTGGACGGGCTCCGGATCGACCACCCGGACGGGCTGGCCGACCCGGGCGGCTACCTCGACGACCTGGCCGCGGCGACGGACGGCGCCTGGGTCGTCGTGGAGAAGATCCTCGAGCCCGGCGAGGACCTGCCGCCGACCTGGCAGACCGCCGGCACGACCGGCTACGACGTCCTCAACGAGGTGCTGGGGATCTTCGTCGACCCGGCCGGGGAGCAGCCGCTGAGCGCCCTGTGGCAGTCGCTCACCGGGAGCGCCGCGACCTACGAGGACGTCGTGGCCCGGACCAAGCGGCTCGTGCTGTCGGAGGTCCTGTCGGCCGAGGTCAACCGGCTGACCGAGCTGGCGCTGCGGGTGTGCCGCACCGACGTCGCCCTGCGCGACGTGACCCGGCGCGGGCTGCGCGAGGCCCTCGTCGAGGTGCTGGCCGGCTTCGGGGTCTACCGCGCCTACCTGCCTCCGGCCGGTCCGGCCGACGAGGTGGCCCGCGAGCACGTCGACGCTGCGGTCGCCGCGGCGTTGCGGACGCTGCCGCGACGCGCCTGCGAGATCGACGTGGTCCGCCGCCTGGTGCTCGCGGAGGGTCCGTCCGGGACCGACGCCGAGGAGCTGGTCACCCGCTTCCAGCAGACCTGCGGCCCCGTGATGGCCAAGGGCGTCGAGGACACCGCCTTCTACCGCTACCTGAGGCTGTCCGCGCTCAACGAGGTCGGCGGCGACCCGGGCCGGTTCGGCCTGCCGGTCAGCGCCTTCCACGAGGCCAACGCCGCCCGTCAGCGTGACTGGCCGCTGTCGATGACGACCCTGTCGACGCACGACACCAAGCGCTCCGAGGACGTCCGCGCCCGGCTCGTGCTGCTCGCGCAGTGCCCGGTGCAGTGGGGCGACGCGGTCACGAGCTGGCAGGCGCTGGCAGCCCACCACCGGTCGGCCGCAGGTCCGGACGCCGCGACCGAGCTGCTGGTCTGGCAGACCCTGGTCGGCGCCTGGCCGCTGTCGGCCGACCGCGCCGTCGCCTACGTCGAGAAGGCGACCCGCGAGGCGAAGGACCGCACCAGCTGGACCGACCCCGTCGCGGCCTTCGACGAGGCCACCGCGACCTTCGTCCGGGCGGTGCTGTCCGACGACCGGATCACGACCGCGGTCGACGCGTTCGTCGCCTCCCTCTCGTCGGCGTGGCACACGACCGCGCTCGCCCAGAAGGCGGTGCAGCTGACCGTCCCGGGCGTCGCCGACACCTACCAGGGCAGCGAGCTGTGGGACCTGTCGCTGGTCGACCCCGACAACCGGCGGCCCGTCGACTTCGACCTGCGCCGCGCGCTGCTGGCCGCGACGGAGGGCCCGCCCGCCGTCGACGGCACCGGCGCCGCGAAGCTGCACGTCGTCGCGACGCTGCTGCGGCTGCGCCGCTCCCGGCCCGAGCTGTTCCTCGACGCGTCGTCGTACGCGCCGCTGGACGCCGGTGCCCGTGCGGTCGCATACGTCCGCGGCGGGGAGCTGGTCACGGTCGCGCCGACGCGGGCCCTGACCGTCGAGCGCACCGGCTGGGGCGACGACGCGGTGGAGCTGCCCGAGGGCCGCTGGACCGACGTGCTCGGCGGCGCGTCGCACGCCGGCGGACCGGTGCGCCTGGCCGACCTGCTGGCCGGCTTCCCGGTGGCCGTGCTGCTGCGCGACTGACGGCGCCGCGCCCGCTCAGGAGACCGGCGCCCGCTCCGCCTCGCGCGGCGGCGGCCGCACGACCCCGTGCGAGCGGTCCGGGCGGCGCTGCTTGTCGGCGTACATGTCGGCGTCGGCGCGGCGGACCAGCTCGGCCAGCGGGGTCGCCGTGTCGGGGAACCAGACCTCGGCACCGAGCGAGAGCCGGAGCTCGAAGCCGTCGGCGGAGCGCGCGTTGTGGCGGTCGAGGGCCTCGATCACCCGTGCGCGCGCCACGTCGGCGCGGCCGTCCTCTCCGAGCAGCAGGACGAACTCGTCGCCGCCGAGCCGTCCGACCAGGTCGGACGAACGGGAGGCAGCGCTCAGCACGGCGGCGGCCGCCGCGATCGCCCGGTCCCCCTCGCGGTGCCCGAGCTGGTCGTTGACCTGCTTGAGGCCGTCGAGGTCGACGAACAGCAGCACCCGCGAGCTGCGCTGGCGGCGCGCACGAGCGAGCTCGTGCTCGGCCAGGGCGTGCCACCCCCGGCGGTTGTAGAGCCCGGTCAGCTCGTCGTGCAGCGCGACGGCGCGCAGCGCGGCCTCGCGCTTGCGGTTCTGGACCACCAGCCCGGCCCCGGCGATGAGCAGCAGCGCCACGACGAGCGCCTCGACCAGCCGGCTGGAGCGGGCGAGCGCGCCCTCGAACTCGTCGCGGTCCTGCACCGTCAGCGCCGTCCAGCCCGAGCGGCCGGCGGGCGCGTAGGACGTCACGTCCGTCCCGTCGTCCTCGCCCCGGGTCTCGGTGATGCCGGCACGTCCCAGCCGGGGCAGCGGGAGGACCCCGTCCGGCAGCGGACGCCCGATCGACGCGGTGTCCGGTCCGGCGACGACCCGACCGGCGCCGTCGACGACGTAGCCGTGCCCCGTCCGGCCGTAGGTCAGCTGGGCGACGTACTGCTGCAGACCGGAGCTGCGGGCGAGCCACAGGCCGATGACCAGGCCGCGGGTGCCGTCGCCGAGCCGGACCGGCAGGCCCATGGCCAGCATCGGCTGACCGGTCGAGGTCAGCACTCCGGACAGGGGCAGGACCCCGGAGCCGGCCGCGGCCGTGGCGCGCAGCGGCGTCCAGCCCTCGTCGGAGGGCGAGGGCACCTCGTCGTCGGTCGTCCAGGCGGCGAGCGGCTGACCGGCCGCCGAGACGAGCACGGCGCCGACGTCGAGGCTGCGGTTGTCCGTGGCCAGGCGCTGCAGCCGGGCCGTGCTCGCCCGGTCGCCGGGGACGCCGCTCCAGGCGGGGCCGGTCTTGAGGTCGTCGGCGACCTCTGCGGCGTTGACCAGCACGTACTGCTCGACCAGGCCGGCGAGCGTCTTCTGCAGGGCCTGCCGGTCCTGCCGGTGGACCTGGCGGGCCTGGTCGCCTGCGGAGTGCCCCGCGACCAGCCCGAGCCCGCCGATGACCACGACCAGCCCGCCGGACACCAGCACGCTGAGCTGGCGCCGCACAGCCGGACCCATCGGTGTCCCTCTCGGCTGTGAACTGGCTCGTGCCAGTGTCGGCCACGTTGTCGCTCCGCTGCAGTCCCGCACTCGATCTGGCCCGAGATGATCAGGGAACGGCCTCGAAGTGAGGGGTCGCGGACCCTCCGCCGTGACCAGGGCGCGGACCCTGCGGCGGCAGTCGGACTAGCGGGGACGCATCAGGGCAGAGGTGGATCATGACGACGTTGCGCGTGTGGGCGCCCCTGCCCTCTTCCCTCGAGCTCGAGTCCGGGGGCGTCCGGACCCCGATGACGCCCGAGGGGGGCGGTTGGTGGACCGGACAGGTCGGGGCTGCGGGCACCGACTACGCCCTCGTGCTGGACGGCGGCGACCCGCGTCCGGACCCGCGCAGCGCCTGGCAGCCGGACGGCGTGCACGGGCCGTCCCGCGTCCTCGACCACGACGCGTTCGGGTGGACGGACGCCTCCTGGCGCGGCGTGCCGCTGCCGGGCAGCGTGCTCTACGAGCTGCACATCGGCACGTTCACGGCCGAGGGCACCTTCGACGCCGCCGTCGAGCGGCTCGACCACCTCGTCGAGCTCGGCGTCTCGGCCGTCGAGCTGCTGCCCTGCAACGCCTTCGCCGGCGAGCGCGGCTGGGGCTACGACGGCGTCGCCTGGTTCGCGGTGCACCACCCGTACGGCGGGCCCGAGGGTCTCAAGCGCTTCGTCGACGCCTGCCACGCGCGCGGCCTCGGGGTGGTCATGGACGTCGTCTACAACCACCTCGGTCCGGCCGGGAACTACCTGCCGGAGTTCGGGCCGTACCTGACCGAGGCGCACACCACGCCCTGGGGCCCTGCCGTGAACCTCGACCGCGCCGGCTCGGACGAGGTGCGCCGGTACGTCCTGGACAGCGCCCTCACGTGGCTGCGCGACTACCACGTCGACGGGCTCCGGATCGACGCCGTCCACGCCCTGGTCGACGAGCGCGCCACCCACCTGCTGGAGGAGCTGTCGGTCGAGGTGGAGGCACTCGGCGCGCAGCTGCGCAGGCCGCTGTTCCTCATCGCCGAGAGCGACCTGAACGACGCCCGGATGGTCATCTCCCGCGAAGCGGGCGGCCTCGGGCTCGACGGCCAGTGGACCGACGACGTCCACCACGCCCTGCACGCGACGCTGACCGGTGAGACCGCCGGCTACTACGGCGACTTCGAGGGCCTGCCCGTCATCGCGAAGGTGCTCGGCGACGCCTTCCTGCACGACGGGACGTGGTCGTCGTTCCGCGAGCGCACGCACGGCCGTCCGGTCCCGACGACGGTCCCCGGTCACCGCTTCGTGGTCTCCCTGCAGGACCACGACCAGGTCGGCAACCGGGCGACCGGCGACCGGATCTCCGCGACGCTGTCGGACGGGATGCTCAAGGTGGGCGCCGCGCTGGTGCTCACCTCCCCGTTCACGCCGATGCTGTGGATGGGCGAGGAGTGGGGGGCGCGCACGCCCTGGCAGTTCTTCTCCGACCACGACGGCGAGCTCGGCGAGGCGGTCCGCAAGGGCCGACGGGCGGAGTTCGCCTCGCACGGCTGGTCGAGCGAGGAGGTGCCGGACCCGCAGGCCGTGTCGACGTTCGAGGCGTCGCGCCTGGACTGGTCCGAGCTCTCGCAGGAGCGGCACGCCTCGCTGCTGGCCTGGACCCGCGACCTGATCGCGCTGCGCCGCTCGCGGCTCGACCTGTCCGACGGTCGCCGCGACCGCGTCGTCACCACCTACGACGAGGACGCCCGCTGGCTGGTCGTCCGCCGCGGCCGCACGGTGGTCGTCTGCAACCTGGCGACCGACCGTCGAGAGGTCCCGGTCCAGGGCGCTCCCGGCCGGGTGCTGCTCGCGAGCGAGCCCGACGCGGTCCTGTCGGACGGGACGGTCGCCCTGGCCGCCGAGTCCGTCGTGGTGCTCGAGCTCGACTGAGCGGCGCACGGCCTTCGACGGGCGCAAGGAGCGGCGGTCACTGCGACGGCGTAGCACGATCCGCGCGCGTCGCGCGCAGGCGCCCGCGACGGGCGCGCCACGCCAGCAGGCCCAGCAGCAGGCCGGCAGCGGCTCCGACGAGAGCGCCGACGTACGGCAGGAGGCTGGTGTCGACGAGCACGCCGTCGGACCTCGCGGCGCCGTTCCTGAGGCCGACGACGAGCACGACGAAGAAGCCGGCGGTCCCGCCGACGACGACGACGGCCACCCGGGGCCGCCGGGCCCGGGAGGTGGCCGGCACCGAGGTCACGGACGGCGGGAGGCGATCCGCTGCCGCACCGCCCGGGACTCGGCGGTCGGCGCGTCCACGCCCCTGGCACGGTCAGCGGTCGGGCCAGGCCTGGGGGCGGCCCTCCCGCAGCCACAGGGCGAGCAGCGGGTCGACGACGCGGTGGCCGGTGCGGGCGCTCGCGTCGACCATGACCTCGCCCCGGTCGGCCAGGGCCGCCAGCGCGGTGCCGACCGAGCCACCGCGGCCGGCCGTGCCGACGGCGTAGAGACCGGCGGTGTTCTCCGCCACCTGGACGAGCACCCGCCGCTGACCCGACGGCAGGCCGGACCACATGCCCTGGAACTCGCTCAGCAGCTCGGTCAGGGTGCCGGCGAGACCGTCGGCGAACGACGCCTCGTCGGCGCTCTCCCCCTGTGACGTCTGCTCCCACAGCGCGTGGGCCAGCAGGATCGTGCGCTGCGGGTGGCCGGCGCAGGTCTCGAGCAGCGGGGCGAGCGCCGTTCCGACGTCCCGGCCGGTGCGTGCGAAGCGCTCGGTGAGGAAGGCGGCGGTCGCGTCGTCCGACAGCGGGGGCAGCGCGAGCTCGCGCGCCTGGGCGTAGAACGCGCGCCGCCGGTCACCGAACAGCTCGCGCATCATCCCGACGTGCGAGCCGGCGAAGACGTAGCTGGCGACGTCGGCGTGGTGCTGGATCTCGGCGCGGATGAGCGCGTCGGCGTCGCTCTGGGCGGTGAGCACGCCCTGGAACTCGTCGAACACCACCAGCACGCGACGTCCGTGCTTGCCGTGCACACGCCGGGGCAGGTCGAGCCGGTCCTGCAGGGCCTGGGTGCCGGCGGCCAGGGTCACGCCGGCGCTGACCGGACCGGCGCCGACGGTCATCCCCGACAGCGTGCGGCGCAGCCCGTCGTACCAGCGGGCGACCGGACCGGACAGGTCGCGCGAGTACGCCCGGTCTATGCGCTGGGCGACG
The DNA here is from genome assembly GCA_025966005.1 of Frankiales bacterium. GTDB lineage: Bacteria > Actinomycetota > Actinomycetes > Mycobacteriales > SCTD01 > SCTD01. The sequence goes on along the minus strand of JAOPVV010000292.1, from coordinate 8,833 downwards.
TCGGCGAGCGTGACGACGCCGAAGAAGTCGACATAGACGGCCTCCCAGCCGTCGGTGCGGACCTCGTCGGTCAGCCGCCGGAGCAGGCTGGTCTTGCCGTAGCGACGGGGCGCCACCAGGCGGCTGTTGTTGCCCTCCTCCGCCGTGCGCTGGAGCTGCTCGGTCTCGCCGTCACGACCGATGAGGTCGCGACCGCCCACCGGGCCGGAGTACCGGAACGGGTTGACGTCCATGCGCCGCATCGTAGCGCAGTGGTGCGCCGTTGTCGGGCGCACGGGTGACGGGTTCGTCGCGGGGAAGGGACGACGTCATGCGCATCGTCGTCACCGGGGCCACCGGCAACGTGGGCTCGCAGCTCCTGCCCCAGCTGCTCGCCGAGCCCACCGTCACCTCCGTCGTCGGCCTCGCCCGGCGCCTGCCCGTCGACCCGGACCCCGGGGTGGAGTGGCACGCGCTGGACGTCGCCGAGGACGACCTGCTCCCGGTCCTGCAGGGGGCTGACGTCGTCGTCCACCTGGCCTGGCTGCTGCAGCCCGCCCACGACCCGGACGAGATGCGGCGGGTCAACCTCGTGGGCACCCGGCGCGTGCTCGACGCGGTGGCCGCCGCCGGGGTCCCGGCGCTCGTGCACGCCTCCAGCGTCGGCGCCTACTCCCCCGGCGACAAGCTGCCCCGGGTCGACGAGAGCCACCCGACCGGCGGCATCTCCAGCTCGACGTACAGCCGCCACAAGTCCGCGGCGGAGCGGATGCTCGACGCCTTCGAGGCCGCCCACCCGGAGCGGCGGGTCGTCCGGCTGCGCCCGGGCGTCGTGCTGCAGGGCGACGCCGCGAGCGAGCTGGCGCGGTACTTCCTCGGGCCGTTCGTCCCGCAGTCGCTGGTGCGCACCTCGTTCGTCCCCGTGGTCCCGGCCGTCGACCGGCTCGCCATCCAGGTCGTGCACGCCTCCGACATGGCGGCGGCGTACGTCCTGGCCTGCGTGACGCCGGTGACCGGGGCGTTCAACATCGCCACAGAGCCGGTCCTGGACCCGCCCGCGCTCGCGGCGATCCTCGGCGCCCGGCAGGTGCCGGTCCCGGCGGCAGTCGTGCGCGGCTTCGTCCAGCTCACCTGGTGGCTGCACCTGCAGCCCACCGACCCGGGCTGGGTCGACCTCGGCCGGCTCACCCCGCTGCTCGACACCCGACGCGCCCGCGAAGTCCTCGGGTGGACGCCGCACGTCGACGCCGCCCAGGCCCTGCTCGAGACCGTCGAGGCCATGGGCGCCGGGCGCGGCGGCCGTTCCCCCGTCATGCGCCCGCGGGCGTCCGGCCCGGCCCGCGTGCTGGAGGTGGTCCGCGCGCTCGTGCCCGGAGCCAGGGGCACGGGCTGAGGCTCAGCCCTCCTGGGCCTGGCGGGCCAGCGCGTCGAGGCGGCTGATCGCCCGCCGGTACTTCTTCTTGTAGCCGCCCTCGAGCAGCTCGGCCGGGAACAGCTCGTCGAGCGGCACGCCGCTCGACAGGACCGGCACGTCGCGGTCGTACAGCCGGTCGGTCAGCACCACCAGCCGCAGCGCCGCGGCCTGGTCCGGCACCGGGCGCACGCCGGTCAGACCGACCAGCGCGACGTCGTCGACGAGGGCGCCGTAGCGCGAGGGGTGCAGGGTCGACAGGTGCGTCAGGAGGTCGTCGAACGCGTCGCACGAGGCCGCCGGCACCGACGACGTCCGGTCCAGGACGGTCGCGTCGTCGACGGGCGGCGGGGCGACCGGCAGGCCGCGGTGGCGGTAGTCCTCGCCGTCGACGCGCACCGGTTCGAAGTGCGCCGACAGGCCCTGGATCTCGCGCAGGAAGTCCTGCGCCGCGAAGCGCCCCTCCCCCAGCGAGCCGGGCAGCGTGTTGGACGTCGCCGCCACCCGGACGCCGGCCTCCACCAGGCGCGCGAGCAGGGTCGAGACGAGCACCGTGTCGCCCGGGTCGTCGAGCTCGAACTCGTCGATGCACAGCAGCCGGTGGCCGCTGAGCGCCTCGACGGTAGCGCCGAAGCCGAGCGCGCCCACCAGGTGAGTCAGCTCGACGAAGGTGCCGTACGCCTTCGGGCCCGGCGCCCCGTGCCACAGCGAGGCCAGCAGGTGGGTCTTGCCGACGCCGAAGCCGCCGTCGAGGTAGACGCCCGGTCGGCCCTGCGGCGGGCGGCTGCGGCTGAACCGCCGCTTCGGCGCGGGCTGGAGTGTCGACGCGAAGGACTCGAGCACCTCGACGGCCGCCGCCTGCGACGGCTGGTCCGGTGCCGGCAGGTAGGTCCCGAAGCGGGCCGAGTCGAAGCGCGGCGGCGGCACCATCGCGGCGACGAGGGTGTCGGGGGGCACGACCGGCGAGCGGTCGACGAGGCGCAGGGCAGGCACGGGCCGCGACGCTACCCAGGGCCCAGCGGTCAGCCGCCCTCGACGTCCCCGTCGGCGGTCGCGCCGTCCTGCTCGGCGTCGCCGGCGGTCTCGACGTCCTCCGCGCCGGTGCCGCCGGGGGCGCCGTAGGTCGTGCCAGGAGCCTCGTCGCCGGGCTCGAACTGGTCAGCGGTCTTGCCGGTCGCGGACAGTCCGGCGCCGGCGAGGTCGGGATCGGGTGCGGTCATGACGGCGCCCTACCCGCGCGGCCATCGCCTGCACGCCTAGGGTGCGGGCCATGACGAACTCGACCGCTGGAGCCGACCCGTCCGTCGTCGGCCCGTACCTGGCGCGCGCCCTCGACGACGCTGCGTGGGACGACTGCCAGGTGGTGCTCATCGCCGGTGGCAAGAGCAACCTGACCTACCGGGTCGACTCGGCCGCCGGCTCGGTCATCCTGCGCCGCCCGCCGCTCGGGCACGTCCTGCCGACCGCGCACGACATGGTCCGCGAGCACACCGTCATGGCCGCGCTCGGCGGCACCGCGGTGCCCGTCCCGCGGATGCTGCACCTGTGCACCGACACCGAGGTGCTCGGCCAGCCGTTCTACGTGATGGAGCGGGTCGAGGGTCACGTCTGCCGCGAGGACCTCCCGGCCGGCTACGCCGACCGGCCCGAGCAGCGCCGAGCGATCGGCGAGGGCCTGGTCACCGTGCTGGCCGACCTGCACTCGGTCGACCCGGCCCGGGTCGGGCTCGGCGAGTTCGGCCGTCCCGCCGGCTACCTGGAGCGCCAGGTCCGGCGCTGGACGACGCAGTGGGACGCGACCCGCATCGAGGGTCACGAGGACCTCGACCAGCTCGCGACCGACCTGGCCGCCGACGTCCCGACCACGCAGCGCCACACGGTCGTGCACGGCGACTACCGGCTCGACAACACGATCCTGCACCCGACCGATCCGGGCCGGGTCGCGGCCGTCCTGGACTGGGAGATGTCGACGCTCGGCGACCCGCTGGCCGACCTCGGCATCCTGCTCGGCTACTGGTCGCAGGCCGACGACGGCGGCGCCCGCACCGAGGCGCTGGTCGTGCCGGCAGCGACCGTCCTGCCCGGCTTCCCGACCCGCGCCGAGGTCGCGTCGCTGTACGCCGAGCGGACCGGCCTCGACCTGACCCCGCTGCCCTGGTACGCCGCCTTCGCCGCCTACAAGCTCGCCGTGGTCTGCGCCGGCATCGTGGCCCGCGCCAAGGGCGGCGCGATGGTCGGCGACGGCTTCGACGGCATCGAGCAGCGGATCGCGCCGCTGGTCGAGATCGGCCGCACCACGCTCGCCGACCGGTCGGTCTAGCCGCGCCTCAGCCCGTCGCCCGCAGCGTCGGGCAGGGGGTCGGCAGTCCGCAGCCGGAGCAGACGACGACGCGGCGCAGCCGGCCGGTGACGACCGGACGGTGCGCCTGCCGCACTGCCCAGAGCCGGCCGGCCAGGTCGCTGATGCGCTCGAGGGCCTCGTCGAGGGCGGGGTCGTCCGCACGGGTCGGTGCGGTCGTCGGAGCGGTCATGGCGTCCTCCTGCGGCGTCGGAGCCCGACGCTAGGGACGTCGCGGCACCACGTCGAGCGGGCCTGTGGGGCCAGCTGTGCCGTCAGTGGGGAGCGTCCGGCGCGCCCCTGTGCACGAGGTGGGGAGGCGCCTGTGACTTGCGCGGACGGCGCACCACCATCGCGACCCCGACGCAGGTGACGACGATGCCCGCCAGCGACACCGCGGCCAGCCGCTCGTCGAACATCACGTACGCCTCGACGGCGGTGGCGGGAGGCACCAGGTAGTACAGGCTGGACACCGCGGAGGCACTCCCCCGGCGCAGCAGCAGGAGCAGCAGCAGGACCGCGCCGATCGACAGCGCGACCACCAGCCAGACCAGCGCGGCCACGAACTCGCCCGTCCACTCCAGGCGCTGCGACTCGGTCGCGGCCGACAGGACGGCCAGCACGGCAGCTGCCGCCGCGTACTGCACGGCGGTGCCCCACAGCAGCGGGATGCCGTCGCCGTGGCGCTTCTGCCACAGCGTCCCGAGGGTGCCGCCGACCAGCGCCAGCAGGCACGCGACCAGGCCGGCGACGGGCGAGTCCTGCTCGCCACCCACCAGTCCGGGGCCGACGACCAGCGCGACGCCGAGGACACCGACCGCGAGTCCGGCCCACTGCCGGCGCACCAGCCGCTCGTCGAGCAGCCGCACCGCCAGGGCCGCGACGAGCACCGGCTGCAGGCTCACGACGACCGACGACACCCCGGCCGGCGTCCCGCGCGAGATCGCCCAGAACACCCCGCCGAGGTAGGTGGCGTGCAGCAGCAACCCGGAGACCGCGGCCCGCCCGACCTGCTCGCGGCGGACCCGGCCGCTGGTGACCGCGGCCACCAGCCCGAGCAGCGCGGCGGCGATGGCCAGGCGCAGGGCGAGGAAGCTGAAGGGCTCGGCGTACGGCAGGCCGTACTTGGCGCCGACGAACCCCGTGCTCCAGAGCAGGACGAACGCGGCGGGCGCCCAGCTCATCGGCGGCCTGTGGAGAACATCTTCCCGGCCACCTGCAGCCCCCAGAGCACCAGCGGCACCTGCAGCGGCAGCCGGGCGAGCGCGGCCCAGCGCGGCACGTCATCGGGCTCGACCGCCATGTAGACGTTGCCGGGGAACACGGCGAGGAACAGCGCGGCGGCCGCCAGCCCACCGCGCTGCCGCGTCGCGGGGACGGCCACCGCGGTCGCGACGGCCAGCTCGGCGACGCCGCTGGCGTAGGTCCAGGCCCGCTGGCACGGCGGCAGGATCGGCGGGACGAGCGCGTCGAAGAGCTCGGGACGCAGGAGGTGCAGCGAGCCGGCGCCGGCGAGGACCGCCGCCAGGACGTACGGCGAGGCGGCGCGCAGGCGGGTCACCAGGACAGTGTGCCGGTGGGTGGAGCGGCGACCGCATGTGACTAAGGTGAGCCTTACCTCACCTACAACTCAAGGAGCCTTCTTCCGTGCGCACCACCACCGCAGCCCTGGCCACCCTCGCCGCCCTGTCCCTCACCGCGTGCGGCGGCAGCGACGAGCAGGCCCTCACCCCGGCGTCCGCCGCGGGCAGCACCCCCTCCGCCGCGGTCAGCCCTGCACCGTCCCCGGTCCCGGACGCGTACACGACAGGGTCTGACGTGACGACCCACGGGGCGATCGGGGGCGACGTGAAGGCCGTGCGCGACCTGCTCGCCCCGGCCAAGGAGGGCGGCCCGGTCGACTGGGAGGCCGTACGAGCGGTCTTCACCACCGGCGGAGCGTCCGTCAGGGGCGACGGCACCGTCCGGACGCTCGCGACCCTGTTCCCGGACAGCGCGGCGGTCCCGGCCGTCGAGGCGGCGCTGGGGGGCACCTCCGGCCTGTCCGACGCCGCCCGTGCCCAGCAGGTCGACAAGGGGATGGTCGTGATCCTCACCGAAAAGGTCATCGGCGAGCTCGAGGCCGCCCAGGACAAGGCCGCGAAGGGCGAGACCGACCCGGCGGAGGGCGCCCCGCACCACGTCGACGAGGCGTACGCCTTCTTCGTCGCCGACGGCCAGGGGCCGGCGGCGACCGCGGACAAGCGGGAGAAGGCACCCCAGCTGGTCGGGAAGGTGCGCGCGCCGATCGTCGCCGGCCTGGCCGCCGCGCAGACCGCTGCTGCTGCCGGTGACGCCACCGCGCTCGCCGCAGCGACCGCGCGGACCCAGGCAGCCTTCGACCACCTCTACTACCTGGCCGTGAACCGGTACCTCGGCGAGACCGGCGAGGTCGAGCTCGCCGAGGGTGGCGCGTTCTACCTGGCGATCCAGCCTCGTGTGAGGGCCGCCGTCCCGGCCGCCGACACCGCCATCACCAAGGGGCTCGCCGGCGGCGACCTGGCTGCGGCGAAGGCGGCGCTCAACAGCGACGCCGTGTTCGCGGCCCTCGGCCTCACGGCCGCCCAGCGCGTCGGCTGATCCTCGCCCGGCGCCGTCCGCCGACGGCGCCGGGCGTGCCGGCGTCCCGTGCGGGGCAGGACCCCCACGACCCGCTGCTCGAGCAGCGGGGCCACCGACGACGAGGGAGACACCGTGGGACTGCTGAGCGGGATGCTGAAGGCCGGGATCGCCAAGAAGGTCTACGACGAGGCGCGCAAGCCCCACAACCAGGCCAAGGCCAAGGAGCTGTTCCGCAGCGTGACGAGCAAGGGCAAGGGCTCGAGCGGCAGATCGTCCCGCCCCTGAGCAGCGGCGGGGCAGGATGGGCCCGTGGACCTGCCTGTGATGCCGCCAGTGAAACCCATGCTGGCCAAGTCCGTGCCGGACGTGCCCGAGGGCGACTACCTGTTCGAGCCCAAGTGGGACGGGTTCCGGACGCTGGTGTTCCGCGACGGCGACGAGGTCGAGCTGGGCAGCCGCAACGAGAAGCCGATGACCCGCTACTTCCCCGAGGTCGTCGCGGCGGTCAAGGCCCAGCTGCCCGAGCGGTGCGTCGTCGACGGCGAGATCGTCATCGTCGGTGAGCGCGGGCTGGACTTCGAGGCGCTGCTGCAGCGGGTCCACCCGGCCGACAGCCGCGTGCAGATGCTGGCGCAGACGACGCCGGCCTCTTTCGTGGCCTTCGACCTGCTCGCGCTCGGCGACGACTCGCTGGTCGACCGGCCGCTGAGCGAGCGGCGGGCGCTGCTGGAGCAGGCCGTGGCGGGGGCGCACCCCCCCGTCCACCTCACGCCGGCCACGCTCGACCCTGCGAAGGCCCGCGAGTGGTTCTCGGTCTTCGAGGGCGCCGGGCTCGACGGCGTCATGGCCAAGCCGCTCGACGGCCCGTACGCCCCCGACAAGCGGACGATGCTGAAGGTCAAGCACGCCCGCACCGCCGACGTCGTCGTCGCCGGCTACCGGCTGCACAAGAGCGGGCCGGTGGTCGGCTCCCTCGTGCTCGGCCTGTACGACGAGGACGGCCGCCTGCAGCACGTCGGGGTCGCCGCCTCCTTCCCGATGGCCCGGCGGGCGGCGCTGGTCGAGGAGCTGGCTCCGCTGGTCACCGACGGGCCGCACCCGTGGCTCGGCGACGACGTGCCCGAGCGCAACCCGGGTCAGAGCGCCGGCTCGCGGTGGAACAACGGCAAGGACCTGTCGTTCGTCCCGCTGCGGCCCGAGCTGGTCGCCGAGGTCGCCTACGACCACATGGAGGGCACCCGGTTCCGGCACACCGCGCAGTTCAAGCACTGGCGCCCCGACCGCGAGGCGACGTCCTGCACCTACGCCCAGCTCGAGGTGCCCGTCCGCTTCGACCTGGCCGAGGTGCTGGGCGCGTGACCAGGCTGCTCGCCCGCCTCGCCGTCATCGCCGCCGCTGTGTGGCTCGCCGCGGCGTACGTCCCGGGGGTCACCGTCCAGGAGGGCTGGGCCAGCTACGCGCTCATCTCCGTGATCTTCGCGGTGGTGAACGTGCTGGTGAAGCCGGTGCTGAAGGTGCTGTCGTTCCCGCTGCTGCTGCTCACGCTGGGGCTGTTCCTGATCGTCATCAACGCGCTACTGCTGGGACTGACGGCGCTGCTCACCGACCGCCTCGCGGTCGACGGCGTCGGGCCGGCGGTCGTCGCCTCCCTCATCATCAGCGCGGTGACCTGGGTCGGCGACAACGTGCTGGGGCTCAGGAAGGACTGACCGCTAGCGTTCCGGGTCGTGTCCGCCACCCTGAACGCCTCCGAGGTGACCGTCGTCCGCGGCCCCGCGCTCGTGCTGTCGAAGGTGTCGCTGACGGTCGCCCCCGGCTCGCGGACCGGCGTGGTCGGGCCGAACGGTGCCGGCAAGTCGACGCTGCTGGCCGTGCTGGCCGGCCAGCTCGAGCCCGACAGCGGCTCGGTCTCGCTCTCGCCCCGGACCGCCACCGTCGGTCTGCTCCCCCAGGAGCCCGACCGCCGGCCGGGCGAGACGCTCACCGACTTCCTCGCCCGCCGCACCGGCGTCGCCGCCGCGCAGGTCGCGCTCGACGCCGCGCTGCAGGCGCTCACCGACGGGACGGACGGCCCCGACTACGACGACGCGCTCACCCGCTGGCTCGACCTCGGCGGCGCCGACCTCGACGTGCGGGCCGAGCAGGTCTGCGTCGACCTCGGCCTGCCGCTCGACCTGCTTGCGACCGAGACCGTCGCCCTGTCGGGTGGCCAGGCGGCGCGGGCGTCGCTGGCGTCGGTGCTGCTGTCGCGCTACGACGTCTTCCTGCTCGACGAGCCGACCAACGACCTCGACTTCGCCGGGCTCGAGCGGCTCGAGCAGTTCGTGCTCGGGCTGCAGGCCGGGCTGGTCGTCGTGTCGCACGACCGTGAGTTCCTGAGCCGCACGGTCTCCTCCGTGCTCGACATCGACGAGCCGTCCCGCACCGCCAGCCTCTACAACGGCGGCTACGACGCCTACCTCGCCGAGCGCGCGCTGCGGCGCACGCAGGCCCGGGACGCCTAC
>JAOPVV010000290.1 GCA_025966005.1 Frankiales bacterium | reverse complement strand
GTTGCCGTGGCCGAGGTGCACGGCGTGCACGGCGGTCGACGCCACCACGGCTCCCCGGCGGCGCAGCTCGGCGACCTGCTCGGGCCACGTGGCCAGGTCGTGGTGGGCGGGCTGGTGACCGCTGGTGAGGTCGAGCAGGACGGCGTCGTACGCCCGGTCCTGGACCAGCGCGAGCGCGGCCTCGCCGAGGACGCCGGTGTCGGTGGCGTAGAGCAGCCGCCGCCCGTCGGGCCCGGTCAGGTCGTAGAGGACGGCCGGCCCCGCCCGCCGCCCGGCGTGGGTCGCCGGCAGCACGACCACGTCGTACCCGGCGACGCTGAGCCGGTCGCCGGCGGTCGCCGTCACGGTGGTCACCGACGGGTCGAGGTGGGGGGCGGCGTCGGCGAGCACCGCCGGCGGACCGACGAGCACCAGCGGGCGCGGTGACGGCTGCCAGCCGCGCCACATCCAGGCGGGCCAGGAGTGGTGGTCGGGGTGGGCGTGGGTGACCAGCACGGCCTCGACGCCCGCCAGCCCGTCCCGGGCGGCCGCCCGCATCCCGTCGGGGCCGACGTCGATCAGCAGCCGCTCGTCGACGAGGGCGCTGGTCTGACCGCGCAGCACGCCGTCGGACCGGGCGGCGCCGCACGAGGCGCAGGCGCACCAGGGGTCGGGCCACCCGTCGGAGGACCCCGTGCCGAGCATCCGGACGCGCATGGGCGACAGCCAACCGCATCTGCCAGGGTGGGGGCCCACCGGACGGCACGAGAGGAACCCCCATGGCCTGGACCTGGCGCTACGAGGACCCCACCGGCGCGACGGTGGTGCCCCTCGACTCCGCGCCGACGGCCGAGGCGTTCCCGAACCAGGCCGACGCCGAGAGCTGGGTCGGCGAGAACTGGCGCGAGCTGCTGGCCGCCGGTGTCGCCCAGGTGACGCTGCTCGAGGACGAGCGCGTCGTCTACGGGCCGATGGGCCTGTCGGCTCCGTAGCCGGGCGAGGACCCGCTAGGGGCGCTGCCTCGGGCTGACCGTCTTCGCCGGGTCGGTCTCGACGACGCCGGTCAGCACCTCGTCGATCCGGGCCAGCAGGTCGGCGTCGAGCGTCTTGCCGGCAGCGGCGGCGTTGTCGCGGACCTGCTCGGGACGCGTCGCGCCGACGATCGCGGACGACACGTTGGGGTTCGACAGCACCCAGGCGACCGCCATCTGCGCCAGCGACAGGCCGGCGTCGGCGGCCAGGGGCGTGAGCTGCTGGACCTTCTCGAGCACGTCGTCGCGCAGCCAGCGGCTGATCATCTTGTCGCCGCCGTTCACGTCGGTGGCCCGAGAGCCCGCCGGCGGTGCCTGACCGGGCAGGTACTTGCCGGTCAGCACGCCCTGGGCGATGGGCGACCAGACGACCTGGCCAATGCCCTCGCGCTCGCACAGCGGCACGACCTCGGCCTCGATGACGCGCCACAGCATCGAGTACTGCGGCTGCGACGACACGATGCGGTCGAGGCCCATTTGACCGGCGATCTCGAGGGCCTGGGCGATCTGGTCGGCGGTCCACTCCGAGACGCCGATGTAGTGGACCTTGCCGGCCCGCACCAGGTCGTCGAAGGCCCGCAGCGTCTCCTCGAGCGGGGTCTCGACGTCGAAGCGGTGCGCCTGGTACAGGTCGACGTAGTCGGTCTGCAGCCGCTTGAGCGACGAGTGGCAGCTCTCGATGATGTGCTTGCGCGACAGGCCGCGGTCGTTGGGACCGTCACCGGTCGGCCAGTAGACCTTGGTGAACAGCTCGATCGACTCGCGCCGGGTGCCCTTGAGGGCCTCGCCGAGGACGGTCTCGGCCCGCGTGCCCGCGTAGACGTCCGCCGTGTCGAAGGTGGTGATGCCGACGTCGAGCGCTTCCCGCACGCAGGCGGTCGCCTGGTCGGCCTCCACCTGCGAGCCGTGCGTCAGCCAGTTGCCGTAGCTGATCTCCGAGACCTTCATGCCACTGCGCCCGAGGCGCCGGAACTCCATGGGGCCGGAGGCTACCGAGCGCGGCGGGGTCAGCGCCTCCGGAAGCCCTTCGGGGAGACCGTCGCCGGCGGCATGCGGAAGCGGCGGAAGACCGTCGAGCGCAGCAGGCCGTAGCCGACGTGCCCCTTGAGGGTGGTCTCCTCGGGGAACGCGGCCCGGACCCGGCGCCGGATGAGCACGGCGGTGACGACGACGTCCGCGACCACGGCGAGCAGGGTCGAGACCCACAGCAGCAGCGCGAAGCTGATCAGCGCCTCGCTGCCGGAGAGCTGTGCGACCACCAGCAGCAGCGCCAGCGGCAGCATCAGCACGCCGACGTTGCGGCGTCCGTCGACGACGTCGCGCACCAGCGCCCGCACGGGACCCTGGTCGCGGCCGACCATCAGGCGCTGGTCGCCGCGCTTGGTGCCGTCCTTGGCCTGCGCGCGCTCGAGGGCCGCCTGCTCGCGAGCCCGCTTGGCCGCCTCCTTGCGGTTGGCCGGGGGCGGCAGCACCGGACCCCCGCGGCGGCGCTGGGCGTCGCTGCGCTTGGGCGTCGGACGGCCCTTGCCCGAGGGGGACGTGCTGCCGGTGGAGGCACTGCCGACGGGTGGGGTGGTCACGCGGCCGAGCCTACCGACGAGCGGCCCGGCTACGGCAGCGCGAGCATCTGGTCGAGCGCCTGCTTGGCGTACCGCGCGGTCTCGGGCTCGACGCTGATCTGGTTGACGACCCGGCCCTCCACCAGCGACTCGAGCGTCCACACCAGGTGCGGCAGGTCGATCCGGTTCATCGTCGAGCAGAAGCAGACGGTCTTGTCGAGAAAGACCACCGTCTTGTCCGGGTGCGCCTTGGCCAGGCGCCGCACCAGGTTGAGCTCGGTGCCGATGGCCCACGAGCTGCCGGCGGGGGCGGCGTCGAGCGCGCGGATGATGTACTCGGTCGAGCCGACCAGGTCGGCCGCCAGCACGACCTCGTGCTTGACCTCGGGGTGGACCAGCACAGTCACGCCGGGCACCCGCTCGCGGACGTCGGCGACGCTCTGCGCGGTGAAGCGGCCGTGCACCGAGCAGTGGCCCTTCCACAGGACCATCGTGGCGTCCTGCAGCTGCTGGGCCGTCAGCCCGCCGCCCGGCTTGTGCGGGTCGTAGAGCACGCAGTCGTCGAGCGAGAGGCCCAGCTCGAGGACGGCGGTGTTGCGGCCCAGGTGCTGGTCGGGGAGGAACAGCACCTTCGTGCCCTGGGTCAACGCCCACTCCAGCGCCCGCTTGGCGTTGGACGACGTGCAGATCGTGCCGCCGTGCCGGCCCGTGAAGCCCTTGATCGCGGCGGAGGAGTTCATGTAGCTCACCGGCACCACGGTGTCGGCGACGCCCGCGGCGGCCAGGTCGTCCCAGCACTGCTCCACCTGCTCGAAGGTGGCCATGTCGGCCATCGAGCAGCCGGCGGCCAGGTCGGGCAGCAGCACCTTCTGGTCGGGGCCGGTGAGGATGTCGGCCGACTCGGCCATGAAGTGCACGCCGGCGAAGACGATGAACTCGGCGTCGGGACGCGCCGCGGCCTGCTGGGCGAGCTTGAAGCTGTCGCCCGTGACGTCGGCGAACTCGATGACCTCGTCGCGCTGGTAGTGGTGGCCGAGCACGAACACCCGCTCTCCGAGCGCTGCCTTGGCGGCGCGTGCGCGGGCGACCAGCGTCGGGTCGGACGCCGCCGGCAGGTCGCCGGGGCAGTCCACGCCGCGCTCGGAGGCCGGGTCGCTCTGGCGACCGAGCAGGAGCAGGGCCAGCGGGGTGGGGGTGACCCCGGGCATCAGCTCGGGGCTGGCCACATCGGTGCGAGCGGTCATGGCGGGCTCCTCGTCGGCGGGACGGGCTTAGCGTCTCACAGACGACAACATGCCCGTCCCGCCGTCCCTTCCCGGTGGGGACCGGGAGGGACGGTCGGCTCACACGGCGTTGCCGGGCCTGCCCCAGGGCCCGGTGACGGCGAAGACCCGGCCGGGGGAGGACTGCACCGCGGCGTACAGCGTGCTGCCGTCGGGGCTGAAGACCGGCCCGGTGAACTCGGTGGTGCTGGCCTCGTCGCGGGCCAGCAGGTAGCTCTTGCCCTGGTCGGTGACGCCGACGAGGTGCTGACGGCCGTTGCCGTCCTGGGGGCGAGGATCACGCCGGCGTACAAAGTCCTGAGGTGGTCATGGCGCTCCAGGGGTCGCGCGTGAGGGGGACGCGTGCAGGCTGCCGAGGCCGGGCGGTCGGTCGGCGTCGTGCGGGTGGACGGCGGGACGAGGCGGGACGAAGAGCCGCCCCTGGCAGGCTGTCGGCATGCGCGTGCTCATCGCTCCCGACGGCTTCGCCGGCACCCTGGGGGCCGCTGCGGCCGCCGCGGCGATCGCCGAGGGCTGGGCGCGCACCGCTCCGCGGGACGAGCTCGACCTGGCGCCGCTGTCCGACGGCGGACCGGGCCTGGTCGACGTGCTGGCGGCCGCGCTCCCGGCCGCCGTGCTGCACCTCGTCGAGGTCGAGGACCCGCTGGCCCGCCCCGTCCCGGCCACGTTCCTGCTCGACGGCAGCACCGCCTACGTCGAGTCGGCGCAGGCGTGCGGCCTCCACCTCCTGGCCGACGACGAGCGCGACCCCGGTCACACCACGACCTACGGCGTGGGGCAGCTGGTCCGGGCCGCGGTCGAGGCCGGCGCGACCCGGGTCGTCGTCGGGCTCGGCGGCAGCGCCACCAACGATGGCGGGGCCGGGCTGCTGGCGGCGCTCGGCGTCGTGCGGCTCGACGCGGCGGGGGAGCGGCTGGCCCCCGGCGGCCTGGCGCTGCGCGAGCTTGACCGGCTCGACGGCCGCCCCGAGCTGCCCGGCGTCGAGCTGGTGGTGGCGACCGACGTCGACGCGCCGCTGCTCGGCC